>JAAZLB010000170.1 GCA_012799535.1 Bacillota bacterium
AATCTACCTAGATCGTAGCCAAGTAGCTCGCTGGCCTCTTCAAAAAAACGCCAAGATCTAGTATTCAAAAATGGTTGGGCCATTCCCGGTTTTTGTATTCCTTGGCCAGGAAAGGCACAGGCTAAGCTTTTATTGTTCATAAACATCCCCCGCCCACCACTTTAACAGTAAGGCGGACCAAGTTAATCCAGCTCCAAATCCAACTAAGACCAGATAATCCCCATCTTGAAGTTTTCCTGAACGGGCTAATTCATCAAAGGCAATGCCAATACTAGCCGCTGAGGTGTTACCATAACGATCCACATTAACAAAGAAGCGTTCTTCTGGAATTCCTAAGCGAGCAGCTGCCGCGGTAATAATGCGAATGTTAGCTTGATGGGGTATTACCCACTGGATTTGATTTGTAGACAAACCTACCTTATTTAAAACCCGTTTAGTAGAATTCTCCATTACCCGCACAGCAAATTTGAAAACTTCACTTCCAGACATTTTAATGTATTGATTTTCCTGATATAAGAAATGACCACCGGACCCATCTGCACCTAAATCACTGGCAAGAAGCCCATATCCTTCAGGAACCGGCCCAAGGACCATTGCACCAGCTCCATCCCCAAAAAGTACACAGGTGCTCCGATCCGAATAATCGGTAATCCGACTTAAAAGATCAACCCCAATAATCAACGCTCTCTGATATTGACCTGTGCCTAGCAAAGCTTGAGCCGCACCAATCCCATAACCAAAACCACTACAACCCGCAGACAAATCAAAGGCCGGAATATTGGATACACCCAAGCGCTCCTGCACTAAGCAGGCTGTAGCAGGAAAAGCTTGGTCAGGGGTGACCGTAGCACAAATAATTAAATCCAGATCGGTGGCTTGTAAATTTGCTGCCTCTAAAGCCCTTACTGAGGCCTCGAAGGCGAGCTTAGCAGAAGTATCGCCAGGACCTGCAATTCTTCTCTCCCGGATTCCTGTACGAGTAACAATCCACTCATCTGAAGTATCTACCATAGTTTCTAATTCTGCATTAGTTAGGATCCGTTCCGGAATTGCAGAACCGGTCCCTAGAATGCCGATCTGTTTAGTCACTTGCTTTTCCCACCACATTTCTATTTGGCCAGTTGTGTACCCATGGCTCCAACAATGTCATGATTGACCCCTTCTTTAGCTACACGAATGGCATTATAAATCGCTTTTGCGTTAGAACCACCATGGGCGATTATAACCACGCCATCTACACCTAATAGGGGTGCACCACCATATTCTGTATAGTCAACCCGGTTTTTAATCCTTCTCAGGCCAGGCTTTAAAAGCAGGGCACCTAACTTGGTCATAAAGGTACTAGTGAACTCCTCTTTCATCATGCCAAAGAGGGTTTCACTCAGGCCTTCTGCAAATTTTAATACAATATTCCCCACAAAACCATCGCAAACTACCACATCAATCTCACCCCGGGAAATATCCCGACCCTCAATGTTACCTACAAAATTGAGCGAACTATGTTGAAGTAATTCATAAGCTTCTTGGACTGCATGATTGCCCTTACCAGGTTCATGCCCAATATTCAAAAGGCCGATGCGAGGCCGATGTACTTTTAATACCTGTTCCGCATAAATAGAGCCCATTTGAGCAAATTGCATGAGCTGACTAGGACGGCAATCCACATTTGCTCCTGCATCCACAATTAGGCTAACACCTGTTTTAGTGGGCATCAAACTGGTAATAGCAGGTCGTTCCACCCCTTTGATTCGCTTGATGACAAAAAGCGAAGCTGCCAAAGTTGCCCCTGTATTACCTGCACTAACTAAGGCGGAAGCTTCTCCATCACGCACTAGTTGGGCCCCTTTAACTAGGGAAGACTCCCCCTTTTGTCTCACTGCTTCTACTGGTGATTCATCCATCTGAATGATCTCTGGGGCATGGACAATCTCAATTCGATTACTCCCAGCTTTCCCGTTGATCAGGGATTTTAACCTTTGTTCGTCACCAGTCAAAATAAGCGAAATTCCATCCGCGTCCGCGGCCCTTAAAGCCCCTTCCACAATCTGTTCTGGGGCATAGTCGCCTCCATATGCATCTACTGCAATTTTAGTCACGTTCCAGTCCTCCCTTACTCGCCACATCCACAACCACATACTCGCCACGAAAAACAATCTCATCTGCGACTTTGCTGTCTACAGCAATAGCATAGTGATTCTCCGTAACTGATGTTACAGTTGCCTTAGCTACTACCCTATCTCCCAATTTCACCGGTTGATAAAAGCGCACCTGGGCACTTTTGGTTAAGGCCACTTCTGAATTGACTAAGGCCACTGCCAAGGAATTACCTTGGGCAAATAAGAAATGACCCCGTAAGATATGGTTACGCTCAAAAACCATTTGATCCCCAACCACTAACACCGAAGTACCTTGCTTACCTAATTCCAGATCCACTAATTCCCCAATCACTTCTTCCCCATGGAGAGCCCGAACTTGGGTATAGGTGTTAGAGGCAATGGTTTTAGCCCGTTCCCGCAATTCGGGGATGTCAAGGGCCATTCGATCTAGACGAATGGTGGCAACACTGACCTCGAGTTTATCGGCCAATTGCCAATCGGTCAAAAAGGGATCTTCTTTTAACAACTCTTGCAAAGCGATCCGTCGCTCTTGACGATTAAGTCTCATGACAAACCTCCTTCTTAAGGTCAAGTATTAGCACCAGGTTATAACTGATTCGATTATAGTAGATCCCACAAGAAAAGTAAAGTTAAATCTATAAAAAAGGTGCCCCCCAAGGGACACCTCTTAAGCAAATCACTATTTAGCTTCTTTAACCTGAATAACCTGCCGTCCTTTATAAGTGCCACAATTGAGGCATACTCGATGGGGCAATTTAGGCTCCCGACATTTGGGGCAAATGTTTGGACCTGTTACATCAACCCGTTTCCAATTAGCCCTCCGGGAATTAGTCCTTGCTTTTGAATGTCTTCTCTTTGGTACTGCCATTATCTTTCCTCCTCTCCGGTGACTTCGTCTCTAACGAATGCAGTAATTTACTTAAGGGTGCCAAGCGAATATCAATTTCCGGGCTTAAACAATCACAAGCTTCTGCAGACAAATCTGCTCCACAGGTGGGGCATAAGCCGGGACAATCTTCCTGGCAAACAGCTTTCATGGGAACACTCATTAAAATGGATTCTACCATAAGCTCGGTGAGATCAATCTCATTGGCCTCTACTAATGGTATTTCATCCCACAAGTCCTCGTCTTCCACTTGGGGTAGACGATTTAAATACTCCTCCTCTACGAAGGCGGTTAAGGTGGTTTGCAGGGGTTTTAAGCAGCGACTACACTTCAGGCTAACTTCTAGTTGCAAATCCCCAGTAACTAAATAGCCTTCCCCAGTGTTGGTTATCGTTAATTGGACCTGAACTGGCCCAATCCCTTCTACCTCTCGGGGAAACTGAATAAAGTTGCTTGGAATTTCCTCTTTCACGGAGAAAGAGGACCCCTTCCTTCCCACTAAAGAACCAATGTTGAGACGCATCTTGATCACCTCATAAATTATACAAAGATTACCTCCCGGTGTCAACTGGAACAAACAAGTCCCTTCCTACTTGCAAAACTACAAAGCCTGGGGCTTGTTCAGCACATCCAAAAACAGATCCCCCCGTTCACGCACCCACTGGGGCACCGTCTTTATGGTAAAATCTTGCGGTTGATAATACTTTAAATCGGTCCAGTCCACCGGTGTGGAAACAGTAGCTTCAGGAGTAGGTCGCGGGCTATAGACCCCCACAATTGTTTTCCCTGGATGATTCTGCAAATAATCTACATAAACCCCTTGACGTTTCCGAATTAGGCGCTCAAAAGTTATTTGGTCTGGATAAAGTTTCTGCAAGTTTAAACCAATAAAACGAACCAGATGGGAGCTGATGCCAAAGTCGTAATGGCCTTCTAAGGGAATGTAAATGTGAATGCCTGTAGCTCCAGAAAGTTTCGGATAGCCTTCTAGACCTATTTTATCTAGTAAATCTGCACAGCCCTTGGCTACTTCAACTGTTTCCTTGTAGCCAAGGGGAGGGGTGGGATCCAAATCTATAATAGCATAGCTTGGTACTAATGGACTGGAAATTGTAAATGTGGAAGGGTGAAATTCTATAGAAGCCAAATTAACTAACCAAGTAATGGTAGCCAAGTCATTGGCCAGAACATGCTCCGTTTCCCCATGAAGATAGCTTTCTATCCAGGCTGGAGCATTTGACGGAATATTTTTTTGGAAGAAAAAATCTTCTTCAACCCCATGTGGATAGCGAGTAACGGTTAAGGCCCTGTCTTTCCAATGGTCAATAGTAAAATTGTGCATACGGGCATGATAATCTAGCAAATCCGCCTTAGTAAACCCCACTTTAGGCCAAAGCACCTTATCTAAGTTGGATAGTTGTAAGGACCTCCCCTCCACCTCAACCACTTGTTTTCTGTTCACTTTTCTTCAACTCCTAACTTACAGGATAAGGGCTCTTTGTCGAAACGAAATCGTTTGAAGACAGGGTGACGTAGTCGTCCTTGAGGAGTAATTTCTAGATATTCTAGTTCTACGACCAAATGCGGTCTTAGCCAAACTAATTGAGAATAGTCTGTAGGTGGGTTTACCACAGGAATCTGATCATTTTCAAGTAGCTTCACAGCGTGGTACAAAAAATCTAATTCGGTATGACCCAATCCGCTTCCTACCTTACCCAAATAATATAGCTCTCCCCATTGGGCATAAATGGCAACACC
>JAAZLB010000171.1 GCA_012799535.1 Bacillota bacterium
ACATCCTCGTAATCTAGGGTTTCAATGGGGGTGTGCATATACCGTAATGGAATGGAAAGAAGAATAGTAGCCACACCGGCTCTAGTTACTTGAATGGCATAGGCATCTGTGCCACCTGGTGAGGGAGAAGGATCTACAGAATAATTAATATTCCACTCTTTAGCGGTTTCCACCATCCGTTCGTACACCTTAGGATGGACATGGGGTCCAATCGCCACTCCAGGGCCTTGACTAAGTTTGATCGTGTCACTCTCTGGTAAACCTGGCTGATCTCCAAAACCTACATCAATGGCTATACCCAAATCTGGAACAATGCCATAGGTACTGGTTACGGCACCACGCAAGCCCACTTCCTCTTGTACTGTGGCCACTGCATAGACATCAGCTTCGTGTTTTAATCCTTCCAGGGCTTTTAAACACTCAAAAATAGCGGCCACCCCGGCCCGGTCATCAAAGGCCTTGCCCGCCATCAAGGATCCCTGTAGATCCACTACCTCTCGTTTAATGGTGGCTAAATCGCCAATACGCACCAACTCTTGTACTTGTTCTTGGGTGTCATAACCCACATCGATGAATAGGTCTTCTAATTTGACCGCTTTATTTTGCTCACCTTGGGTCTGCACGTGGGGAGGTTTTGCCCCGATTATTCCTGTTAATTGTGTTTTGCCATGAACTATCACTTCCTGTCCGAGCAGAACCCGTTGGTCAAACCCACCAACCGTGCTAAATCGGAGAAACCCATCCTTTTCTATTTTAGTAATTATGAGGCCGATTTCATCCATATGGGCGGCTAGCATAACTTTAGGACGGGGTTCTGTACCTTGCCCTTTCTTGAGCATAATCACGTTGCCTAGTTTGTCAGTGCGGATCTCATCCACCCACTGACAGGCGTCTTGAATGGGTTTTGCCACTTCCTGCTCGTAGCCGGATATACCTGAAGCTTCACTCAGGGTCCGAAAAACTTGTTTTACATCCACGCGTGTCCCTCCTTTGCAGTTTGCTTGTATTATTTCTAGTTCACTAAAGGAAAAACCTGCCTAACCTAGAATTAATCTAGATGATGGTGAAGAGGTATTTTGCAAATGGGGACTAACAATACCACCTCAAATGGGGTTTATCTTTTATGGCTGTATCTTCCAGAACCAATGAAGCTGACCATAGGTAAGCTTGGTACATTTCTTTTTGCAGAGGGTGTCTATGCCTATTGTGGAAGTGCCCAACGGGGATTAGAAAAACGCTTAGCCCGCCATGCTAGTTTGGAGAAAAACCTCCATTGGCATATTGATTATCTGCGTGCGTACACTCATTATCTAGGGGCTGTGATCTTTACAGGTCAGCCTAAGTCAGGGGAGTGTTGGTTAGTACAGGAATTATTGCGTATTCCTGGTAGTTATTTTCCCGTTAGGGGGTTTGGTTCCTCTGATTGCAGATGTGGAGCCCATTTATTGAGAATTCCCTTGGCCTATCCGAGACAGGCGGGGGATTAATATCTTTTGGCGATCCGATTCATCACATTAATTTGGGTCCGGCACAGGCGCTCACACTCTTCAATACTAGAAATTAGGTCGTTGTTCTTTTTGGGATGGAGTTGATCTATACTTTCTTGACAAAGATTCTGCAATTCGCCTAGTCGTTCTAGTAAACGCCAGATAATATCTTCAGGTTGCACTTTAGACATCCTTTCATGGGTTAATTGTTGTTTCATAATTATAGCATAGAAAAAGGGAGGGTTCATGTTGCTAACAGAAAGATTAGTAACAGATGTGTTGTTAGCCGCCTTATCCACTGGTGGCGATTTTGCGGAGATTTTTATGGAAGATACTTATAACACCATGATTCGCATGATTAATGGCCAGGTGGAAGAGGGGGTTACTGGTCGAGATTATGGTGTAGGAATTAGGATTTTCCAAGGAACGCGTAGCGTCTATGCTTACACTAATGATACCGCTCGGGAAAATTTAATGAGGGTCGCTTTAGAAGCTGCTGCAGCTTTGGCGGATACCCCTCAAGTGAAGAGCATTGTCCTTGCTCGGATGGCGGTGGAGAAGTTTAATCCTATTGTTTTAGAACCAAGGTTAGTTGCCTCCACAGATAAAGTGGGGGTCATGAGAAAAGCCCATACGGCTGCCTTTGATTATCATGAACAAATCAGTCAGGTAGCAGTTAACTACTTAGATGTTGACCAAAATGTCTTTATTGCCAACTCCGATGGCTTAATGGCGGATGATCGGAGAGTTCGCACTAGGTTGTCTATTAATGCCGTGGCCACCAAGGGTAATGAAAAACAGTCAGGTTTTTATGGCCCCGGTCGCCATATGGGTTTTGAACTTTTTGATCACATTGATGTGGAAGAATACGCACGGGAAGCTGCTCGAATTGCGGTGACCATGGTGAATGCTGATTACGCACCTAGTGGTAAATACCCTGTGATTATTCATAACGAATTTGGTGGGGTAATCTTCCATGAGGCCTGTGGTCATGGATTAGAAGCAACCAGTGTAGCTAAGGGAGCTTCCGTTTTTTCTGGTAAACTAGGAGAGCAGGTGGCAAGTGAGCTAGTGACTGCAGTTGATGATGGAACAATTGCTAATGCCTGGGGTTCTCAAAACATTGATGATGAGGGTAATAAAACTAGACGAAATGTGCTCATTGAAAATGGAATTTTAAAAGGCTATATGGTTGATAAACTCAATGGTCGGCGCATGGGGATGGAGCCAACAGGCAATAGTCGCCGTCAATCCTATAAATACGCCCCAACTTCTCGTATGACCAATACTTTCATTTGTGCTGGCGAATCTAGTTTTGAGGACATTATTAGTAATACTGAGTACGCCCTTTTTGCTAAGCACATGGGCGGAGGTTCTGTAAATCCCGCCACTGGTGAATTTAACTTTGCTGTAGCAGAAGGCTATTTAGTACGTAATGGGAAGATCGAAAAGCCGGTGCGTGGTGCTACTTTAATCGGAAAGGGTTCAGAAATCCTGCAAAAGATCGACATGGTAGGTTCCAATTGGAGTACCGGACAGGGTATGTGTGGTTCAATCAGTGGATCTATCCCAGCAGATGTGGGTCAACCAACTATTCGTGTTACGGAAATCACTGTTGGTGGACGAGAGGAGGCTAAATAATGGATATTCGGGAATTCAAAGACCAAGTTTTTGCCGCCGGTCGTGAAGCTGGCTTAGAAGAGATGGAAGTCTATGTCTCTCGTTCCAAGGACTTTTCTGTCCGAATCTTTCAAGAAGAAGTGGATGATTATACCGTTAGTCTAGAACAAGGAGTGGGCTTTCGAGCACGCTATGGGGGAAAAGTTGGCTATGCTTATGTAGAAGCGGTGGATGAGGATTCCATTAAGCTACTGGTGGAAGGGGCAAAAGCTAACGCACAGATTATCGATTCTGATGATGAAATCGTCTTTTTTGCAGGTTCGGCAGAGTATCCAGAGGTCGTGGCTTTTAATGAGGAGTTGGGAAAGGTTTCCCCAGAGGAAAGGATCGAGTTTGCCAAAACCCTAGAAACAGAAGCTTTTGCTACTGATTCGCGAGTGGCCTTAGTAAACTGGGCTACTACCGGTTATGGGGAAACGGATGTGTATATTGCGAACACTAAGGGATTAGAGCAATCCTTTAGTCGCAATGCCGCCTATTCATTCGTGAGTGCCATGGTAAAGGAAGGCGAAACGGTGAAAACTGGTGGGCGTTTCTTGTTTAAGAATGACTGGTCCCAATTCGATGCAAAAAAGCAAGCCCAAGAAGCTGTACAAGAAGGAGTTTCTTTATTAGATGCCAGCACAGTAAAATCCGGTGAGTACCGGGTCTTATTGAGATATGATGTGGTCCAGGATCTTTTAAGCACCTTTTCGTCCGTTTTTTCCGCAGAAGCGGTACAAAAGGGATTATCCCTATTAGGGGGTAAATTAGGGGAGCAAATTGCTAGCCCTAAGGTGACCTTGATTGACGATCCTTTGTTACCTAATGGGGGAGCATCTGCTCCTTTCGATGCAGAGGGTGTGGCTACAAAGACTAAGGAAGTTATCGCCCAAGGCACACTTACGACTTTCTTACACAATCTTAAGACAGCTAAGAAAGATGGGGTAGAATCAACAGGTAATGCTTTTCGTGCTTCCTTTAAGTCACCGGTAGGCATTTCTCCCAGCAACTTTTATATCAAACCAGGTGAAAAAAGTTATGATGAACTAGTTCAAGAGCTTGGTAGTGGTTTAATTATTATTGATGTGCAGGGAACCCATTCAGGGGCCAACCCAGTTAGTGGTGACTTTTCTTTAGGTGCCTATGGTTATTTGGTGGAAAACGGAAAAATTACGAGGGCGGTTGACCAGATTACGATAGCTGGTAATTTCTTCAAGTTACTAGAAAGTGTAGAGGAGATTGGGTCAGATTTAGAATTTGGCATTCCAGGTTATGGTGGAAATGTTGGCTCTCCGTCGTTGATTATTGAAAAACTAGCCATTGCAGGTAACTAGGGGGCATTTCATGGATTTTTCCACTCGCCAAATTGCTAATTTAGGTGTGCTTGCCGCGGTTTCCATTGTGCTCACTCGGGTGTTCGGTTTCATCATTCCCGTTGCAGGGGTAGGGGCTTTAAGGATTAGCTTCGGAGAAGTTCCACTGATTCTAGGAGGGATCCTATTTGGTCCCTGGGCAGGAGCTGTGACCGGTTTGGCCGCAGATTTGATTGGTTACGCGATCAACTCTCATGGGGGCGCTTTTTTCCCTGGCTTTGCCATCAGTGCAGCCCTTACTGGTCTCATTCCCGGTTGGATTTTGCATAAACATCGGGAGAATTTACAGTGGTGGCAGGTGGGCGCTACAGTATTGATTACTGATTTGATCACAGGAGTTTTCCTCAATACATTGTGGTTAACCATTTTATATGGTCAAGGTTTCTTTGTGATTTTGCCCGCTAGGCTCCTAGCGCGCTTGGTTACCCTACCTATTTATACCCTTGCGGTGTTTTTAATTAACAGGGCTTACCAAGCTTACAGGCGTGGTGTACAATAGCTCTTGCAGTCTATTGTATTTTGTGCTAATATAATCTCAAGTTACACAAAGGCACATAGTGAGGTGTGGTTTCCTGTATGGAAGTTGAACCGCCGAGATGGTGGAATAAGCTGAAACTGAATTTCTTGTGGCGATTGCCTTTAGAGCCCCGCAAGAAGATTAAACGATTGCTTAAACTCGGAGATGACTATTTGGTGCAAGGGGAGCGTGAGCTCGCGGAGCATTGTTATAATCTCTCTAAAGAGTTAGCTGAAGAAGTTGGTACAGTGCATCTATTAAAGAAAATTGAACAAAGGTTCCAATAGTCTTGGCCAGGTGGCCAAGACTATTTTTTTGCTAGAAAAAAAGTTCTAAATAAGTATCATTATTAGCTTGATTTAACACTTGTAACTGGTTATAATAACATTACGAAAGAATTCACACAGGGGGTTGGACTATGAGACAAACTGAGCAATCCGCGAAACGTTTTCATGTACTTGCGGATCCGATTCGTCTACAAATAGCCCTTCTACTGCGTGAAGGTGAAATGTGCGTAGGAGATTTAGCTGAAGTACTTGGTATTAATCAACCTAAAGTCTCTTATCATCTTAAGCGTATGTATGAAGAAGGTTTGTTGGAGCGTCGTACCGAATACACTTGGAGTTATTATTCCTTGTCCACTGATTTGCGCACTTGGGTGAATGACGAGTTAGACCAATTGCTGGAAAACAGTACACTAGCAAGGGCTAGGGGGCTCTAAGTGAAAAATCTAAAAGAATTGACTAAGGCTCGCTCTCTCTGGCGGGCCATCCAAGCCATTTGGAAAGCTGGGCTTGAAGCTTTCGAGGAGGAGGCAACTATCAAAGATCTTCGAAATACAAAGGCACGGTTAGAAGAAGAGAATTTAGCCCTCTCTCGTCTTGCCCATGATTATGAGACTAAGCTACATAATTTGGTCCGGGAGAAGGAAGAGTCTCGCAAGCAGAATCGTGAATTTGAATGGGCGTATAGGGCCTTACGTAGAGAGAATCAATGGCTGAAAGAAGAAGTATTTAAGCTAAAAGGAAAACCGTTACACTAGTTGGGAGCCAAACTCTGGCTCCTTTTTTGGTTCATGCCCAGATAGGCAGGATTTTGCAGCTTCGAGTCGAACATCTTCAGCTGGAAAAGGGAGTGACTTGAGATGAACTCAAAGAAGATGATCCAGGCCGGAATTTTAGCTGCGTTAGTGACGGTAACCACGATGGTGGTGAATATACCCTTACCAGGTGTTAAGGGTTATGTGAATGTTGGTGATACGGTTGTTTTATTGTCTGGGTTGCTCCTTGGTCCTACAGCTGGCGCATTCGCGGGCTCTATTGGATCTAGTCTAGCAGATCTTCTCTTGGGTTACGCCCATTGGGCTCCTTGGACCTTTATTATTAAAGGTTTAGAGGGATTTTTAGCAGGATGGTTAGTTTTACGTTTTAGAAAGGGGATCACTTTAGCCACAATCATTGCTGCCACCGTAATGGTGGGGGGATACTTTATGGTGGGTATACTCTATTACGGCTTTGGTGTTGCAGTACTCTCCTTGCCAGGTGACCTACTTCAAGGGGGGGCCAGCATAGTTTTGAGTTTGGTTTTAGTGCGACCCCTTAGCAAATTTCTCGGTTTTGACCGATAGCAATAGATGAACAGGCACATTTTTATACCTCGCCTCATAGGATAGTTCTGCAGAAGAGGGGAGGTGGGCGGTGAGTTGATTCCTCCAATTTTGGCTGGAATAGGTTTGTGGTTGTTGCAGGGTGTAGGGATGCTTGCATCTTTTGTCACTAGTGGGAGTGCCTTTCCTAAACCATTAAGCCCTGAAGAAGAACAAGAATTATTGATAAGAAAAGAAGAAGGAGACGAAGGGGCCCGTAACACACTAATCGAGCGCAACCTTCGTCTTGTGGCGCATATTGTAAAAAAGTTTGACAACACCGGTGAAGATAGCGAAGACCTGATTTCTATCGGTGTTATTGGGTTAATTAAGGCTATTAACACCTTTAATCCTCAAAAAAATACCCGCTTGGCTACCTATGCCGCTAGATGCATTGAGAATGAAATCTAACTGTCAAATCTCTACAAATCTACAGGGATTTGCAATTTACTATCTGCTTCAACGCTGTATGGTACACCATGCACCAAAAGTTCACAGGGGCAGCCGGCCTGTTGCGTGATTTCCACTTCGTTTGGACTTACTTTTACTTCCAGTCTATGTCCTCTAAACAAAAGTTTGAAAGAGTAGCTGGACCATTGTTCGGGCAAGAATGGTTTCAAAGAGAGTTTATTGTCTTCAATCCGTAAACCGCCAAATCCATAGACAATTGCCATCCAAGTGCCGGCCATACTAGTGATATGCAGCCCATCATCTGTGTCATTATTGTAGTTGTCCAGGTCCAAACGGGCTGTTCGTAAATAGAGTTCGTAAGCTTTTTCTAGATAGCCAACTTCAGCTGCGATAATCGAGT
>JAAZLB010000172.1 GCA_012799535.1 Bacillota bacterium
GCTTGGGTGCAGAAGGGGATCTCGTGGTCCTCGACCTAAATCGCATTAAAATGGTAGGAGTGGATGGATTTAGGAGTAAGGGAACCAATTCGCCCTATACTGGGCAGTTCTTGCAAGGTTGGCCCGTACTAACTCTGGTAGATGGGGAGGAGCGTTATTCGTGCAAGTGAAGGAAAATAGACAATTAACCAAAGATGTTTACGCCCTCAAGTTAGTGGGTGACTTTCCCTATCATGAGGTACAAGCGGGGCAATTTGTGGACATAAAAATTGGGGCAGGGTTAGAATTTCCCCTCCGCCGTCCTTTGAGTATTGCCCATTGTGATGTTAAAAAGCAAGAACTAACGTTAATCTACCGTGTTGTAGGGGGAGGAACAACTTGGCTTAGGCATAGAGATGTTGGTGATTCTGTCGATGTCCTAGGTCCCTTAGGTACAGGGTTCCCCTTACCTAAACCTCAATCTAGTGTGCTAGTAGTGGGTGGTGGGGTTGGTATACCTCCCCTTTATCAACTGGTTCGGGAGTTCGATTCCTCTATTCAACCCCAAATTATCTTGGGCTTTCGGGACAAATTCGATTGTTTTTGGATTGAGGAGTTTGCAGAATATGGTAAAGTTACGGTATGTACGGAAGATGGTTCCAAGGGTCATAAGGGTTTGGTCACTACCGCATTGGGCGCAGAAAATAAGTGGGATTACCTTTATTCCTGTGGACCTAAGCCTATGTTGAGGGCCCTCAAAGGGCACTTCGAAGGCACTACTATCCAAGGTTATGTTTCTTTAGAGGAACGGATGGCCTGTGGAATCGGTGCCTGCTCCGGTTGCACCTGCCTAACTAGTGATGGAAAAGGTACTAAGCGGGTGTGCAAGGATGGCCCAGTTTTCCCTTGGGAGGAGGTAGTCCTATGAGTGTGGATTTATCGGTTAATATTACTGGCTTAACACTAAAGAACCCGGTGATGCCTGCATCAGGTTGCTTTGGCTTTGGGCGGGAATATGGGGAATATTACTCCCTAGATAGGTTGGGAGCTGTGGTGGTCAAGGCCACCACCTTACATCCCCGTCTAGGAAATTCTACACCCCGGGTAACTGAAGTAACGGGTGGTATGCTTAATGCCATTGGACTTGCTAACCCAGGCCTAGATCAGGTCCTAGAAGAGGAACTACCTTGGTTAGCAAACCAAAACGTTCCCGTCATTGTGAACGTGGCGGGGGATACAGTTGAAGATTATTGCATCGTAGTCGACCAGATCTGCCAATCAGGATTAGCTCACGCTATTGAGCTAAATGTATCTTGTCCTAATGTTGAACGGGGCGGCTTGGCTTTCGGAGTTGATCCCCAGGTGTTGAGAAGACTTGTAGAGGCGGTACGGCCCTATTGCACCTTGCCCCTGATCGTTAAATTGTCCCCGAATGTGAGCCGTATTCAGGATGTGGCCATGGCCGCGGCTGAAGGAGGGGCAGATGCCTTAAGTCTAATCAACACTTTAGTTGGCATGCAAATCGATTTAAGAACCCGCCGGCCAGTGTTAGCCAATCGTACAGGCGGGCTTTCAGGTCCCGCTATTAAGCCGGTAGCTGTGAGGATGGTATACGATGTGGCCAAAGCGGTGGATTTACCTTTAATCGGAATGGGCGGCATTTTTACTGGAAAAGACGCCTTAGAGTTCATCATGGCTGGGGCATCTGCGGTAGCGGTGGGGACCGCGAACTTCACAGACCCTCGCGCTTGTCCTAGGATCATAAGGGAATTGAGGGAATTGATGGCAGCGGAGGGGATTAAGAATCTTGAGGAAATCCGGGGGTGTGCCTTATGAGGAGCGTAGAAAGAATCATTGTGGCTTTAGATCTAGCTAGTCAGGAAGAGGTTTTGGCCACACTAGACAGATTACCTGATGTGGAGTTTGTTAAGGTAGGTATGGAGCTATTTTATAGTACTGGCCCTAGCCTGATTCATTTATTAAAAGATCGGGGCCTAAAAGTGTTTTTGGACCTAAAAGTCCATGACATACCTAATACGGCTGCTGGAGCCATGGGAAGTCTAAGTAAATTGGGGTGCGATTTACTTAATCTCCATTGTGGCGGTGGCTTCGAAATGATGAAAAGGGCTCAAGAAGCTGTGGTAGGAGATACTAAATTAATTGGGGTTACCCAATTGACTTCTACGAATCAACGCATCTTAAACGAAGAATTGGGGATTCCTGGTACGGTGGAAGCGAGTGTATTAGGTTATGCCCAATTGGCAAAAGAAGCGGGTTTAGCTGGGGTGGTTTGCTCACCATTAGAGGTGAAGGCTGTTAAAGGCGTTTGTGGTTCTGAGTTCTTGGCGGTTACGCCAGGTGTACGTCCTCTGGGGGTTGATAGGCAGGATCAGAAACGAACAATGACTCCAAAGGAAGCTCTACAGGCAGGTAGTGATTATTTAGTCATTGGGCGCCCAATTCTAGCGGATCCCGATCCACATGGTGCCTTTTGTCGAATTCTTGAAGAAATTGAGGTGGTAGCGTGAACCAAATCTTAGGTATTTTTCAGGAGCTGGGCGTAGTGCAAAGGGGACATTTCCAACTTACGTCTGGTTTGCACTCAGAAGAATATATGCAATGTGCGAAGCTTTTTGAGTATCCCCAAAAAGCCTCACAAGTGCTTCAAAAACTGATTCCTA
>JAAZLB010000173.1 GCA_012799535.1 Bacillota bacterium
AGATTTCCCGCATGGAAGCACGTATTATTCGCCAATTGCGACATGAATTGTAGTAGAAAAGGTGAAATATTTTGTTGGCAGATTTACATTTACATACAACCGAATCAGATGGCACTTGGTCCCCACATGAGCTAACCCAAGAAGCCGCTAAACGGGGACTTAAAACTATCGCCATCACGGACCATGATACAACTGCTGGTATTGGGGAAGCACTCGCCCACGCGCCGGAAGGTTTGCAAGTTATACCAGGAATTGAACTAAGTGCCGTTTCCGAAAGTGGGGAAGAGGTGCATGTAATCGGTCTGTGGATCGACCCTACTGCTCGATCCTTGCAAAGGCAGCTTTCAATCTTACGAGAATCTCGTTTAAGTAGAACAGAGGAAATCCTAAACCGACTCCAGAAGTTAGGGGTAGCTCTTAGTTATGAGGATGTTTTAAGGTATGCTCAAAAAGATGTGTTAAGTCGTAGTCATATTGCCTCCGCCTTACTAGAAAAGGGATATGTGCAGACTAAACAGGAGGCTTTCACTACTTATATTGGACAAGGGGCTCCTGCTTATGTTGAACGCTATAAGATTTCTCCCGAAGATGCTGTTGAGTTGATCTTAGGGGCGGGGGGAGTACCAGTTCTAGCCCATCCAGGCTTATTAGGAAACCTAGACATCTTACCAACCATGGTGGATGCAGGTTTAGTAGGTTTAGAAGTCATTCACTCTAGTCACATTCCTGAGCAAGTAGAATTTTTCCATGATCTAGCTAATAAATGGGGGTTATTACCTTCTGGTGGTTCCGACTGTCATGGCCCCGGTGGCAAGGATCAGGTCTATTTAGGCAATTATAATATTCCCAACTCCTGGGTGGAAAAGCTATCTCAAGCCCGCTCTTTGTAAAAGTCTTGGTCATTATTCCCTGCAGGGCATTAAGCCATTTCCCCGAATAAACTAAGGGAATCTCCAGAATCGGATTAGAAGTCGCGAGCTAATTAGGATCCTGAGGGAGTTGGGGAAATGTCGGAAAACACGGGGGGAAAGATTGCTTTAGAGCTGGTTAAGCCCCAGCGCTATCAAGTGCTTTACCAGATCGTCCTGGGAGATCAACCAATTGGTGTAATTGAGTTAGACCATATCGCTTGGCGTAGTGGGGAGGCCGAATTAAAGATTTCCATTCACCAAGAAGAGTTCCACAACCATGGTTACGGAACCAAGGCGGTAGTAGCCCTTTTAGAACACGCGTTTACGAAGATGAATTTAAGCCGGGTGTATTTACGGGTGCATGCGAATAACCCTATTGCAATTCGATGCTATGAGAAGGCTGGTTTTAAAAAAGAGGGACGTATATCTCGCCCAACCGAGTGGAATACCCAGGAAGAGATTTTTTTGATGGGAATCAGCAAGACCGAGTTTTTCAAATATAGTGAAGCTAAATCGAAGACAATGTAGAACCGCAAAATCTGCGGTTCTTTCTTTACTTCCCCCATAACGAGCTTGTCCCCACGAATCTTATAGGCGGAATCTAATTGTAGAGCAAGGATTCTCTCGACTGATGTCGAACATTAAAGAATGTATTTCTGTTAGCTAAAGTAAACGGAGGGGTATTAATGCTGAAAGTTTTCGTACTTGGTGGTCCTGTAATGATTCCTTTACTACTTTGTTCCATTTTCGCACTCGCGATCGGAATAGAAAGACTGTGGTATTTGTCCAGGGGAAGGATTGATACCGATGACCTCCTAGAAGATATTAAGTTGTCCCTTGGGCAAGGTAAGGTTCTAGAAGCGATGCAAACTGCCAAAAAAGCCCGGGGACCAGTTGCAGCCGTTTTGGCCGCGGGTATTGCCCATTATGATCGGGATCGGGAAGAAATAAAAGAACATATGCAAGCAGTGGGCCAAGAAGAAATTTTTAAAATGGAGCGCCGCATGAGTGGTCTAGATGTTATCGTAATGATGGCCCCTCTTTTAGGCATCTTAGGCACCGTCACTGGAATCATCAAGAGTTTTAATGTGATGGCTGCCCTTGAGGGTGTGCAACAGGCTGCTGCCATTAGTTCAGGTATTGCTGAAGCATTAATTACTACTGCGGCTGGTTTGATTATTGCCATTCCTACCATGGCGTTGACAGCTTACTTAAATGGTATTATTAATGCCCAAGTGGCTGATTTGAACAAAAGAGGAACCGAGCTCCTTAACGTTTTAGATTCAAGGGGTGAGTTTTAGTGAACTTACAACGAACAAAGAAGCAAGGGCGGGCTCCTGACATTGTTTCCATGATTGACGTGATTTTTTTCCTGTTGGTCTTTTTTATGGTGTTTACCACCATCAAGACAACTCCTCTGGGCTTAGATGTGGAGTTGCCTAAAGCGGTTACAGGTAACCCTCAAGCAAGCACTAGTTTTGAAGTTCTTGTGGATAAATCTGGTGCCTTTTATGTGGGGGGTAAAATGGTTACAGGGGATGAGTTACGGCAGCAACTCGCCCAGCGTTTGCAAGTGAACCCAGACTTATTTGTCATTGTGAAAGCGGATAAGCAAGTTCGCTATGAGCATGTTGTAGCAGCCTTAGACCATATTCGTGGAGTTGGTGGGTATCGATTAGGACTTGCTGTGGAACAAGGATCCTAAGAGGAAAGGAGAGAAGTATGTGTATAATCCTTACGGTGATGAACCAAGATTAAACGCCTTTCTCCTGATCTCGGTGGTTCTTCACGCGATCATTTTCTTTGCGTTACCAAATTTAGATGCTTTCCTCGATTCTGATGTCCCAGGCATGGCCGGTGGCGGGGTTATTCAGATCATGCATGTGGAAACAACTGTAAACCCCCGACCATCTCCTGTTACGGACAGGCTTTCCCAATCAACTGTTCCAAAAGTAACTGAACCCCGACCTATTCCCCAAGTGGAACCAGAAAAAGTCGCAGTGGCTCAGCCAGAAATTCCTAAAGTTGAACAACCCAAGGTAGAACAGGCGAAACCTGCAGTTCCAGAACCTGATCCGGAACCGGTCGTACCAGCACAACCAGTTGAACCAGAGCCGGTGGTTGAGGTGCCCCAAGAAGAAGGTAGAGGAGAAGTATTAACCAGTCCCGCTGGACAGGAAGTTGCAGTAGAACCTGAAAAGAATCAGGAATTAGTGACACCTCCTGTGCAGCCACGCCCAGAACCAGAAACAAAGCCACCTGTGCAAAGTAGTGGATCTGGCGAGGGAACAGAAGGTGCTAATGATGAGGGGGGCATGAGTCAATCTGGTGAAGGTAGTGCCCTAACTGCACCGCCACCACCACCTCCGCCACCTAGTGGTCGTTCACTACATTTAGGTGGGGGTAGCCCCACTTATCCAAAGAATGCTGAGCATGATGGGCTAGAGGGAAGAGTTCTGATTACCTTGGAGGTAGCGGCCCATGGGGAGTTACAATCAATTGTTCTAAAACGATCCTCCGGGCACGAGCTTTTGGATCTCCAAGCCCTCAGATATATCGAAAGTTTATGGTCCTTTAAGCCCATGGATTATGATTACACCATGGATGTAGAGGTAGTCTATACTAAAGAGGACAATAGATTTACTACTAGCCTTAATTACGGAGAAGTCAGATGGTTGAATCTACCTTAGAGGAGGAGGGGAATCATGCCGAACAAAGCACTCTTATTCCTAATCATAGTACTTACTTTGTCACTGGCCATCTTCAACCCTGTGGTGATCGCTGAGACTTCGAAAGTGCAAATTGATAACGAGTACATTCGCATTGTTGTCAACACTTCCGAATCCAATATGGGGCGTTTTTCTGTGGGAACCACTGGTGGTGACCCAGATCGGGATACGGATCAAAACAAACACTTAATTTACGGTGGAGACGATCCTTGGACCTCTTATACAACGGTGCGAATTGGTAATCAAAACTGGGTATACGGAAGCCCAACAGATCGGCGAGCAGGTAGTAATGCCTTGTATGGAGAGCTAATTCAGCCTCCCACCATTATTGATAACACTATCCAAAGTAGCTGGATGTTAGGACCTATTCAGGTCTGGCAGGTGTTAAGTCTTACCCGCAGTAGTACAACTGGCTTAATGGACACTGCACAAATCGAATATCATGTAGAAAATACTGACTCTGTAGCTCACATGGTAGGTCTTCGTTTGATGCTCGACACTATGCTTGGTGCCAACGATGGTGCCCCCTTTAGGGTTGACGATCGAGGGCTGACCACCGATACGGTGTTTTACGCCCAGAACATGCCTCAATTTTGGCAAGCCTTTGATTCATTGGCCAATCCCCAAGTGATGTCCCAAGGTACCCTGAAAGGTCCTGGAGTGACCACTCCAGATCGGGTTTATTTCACTAACTGGGGAAGTCTAGCTGATCAGCCCTGGAGTTTCGATTTTACCCCAGGTAGAGATTTTATGCGGACTGGAGAATTTGAACTAGATAGTGCTATTGCCATCTTCTGGGATCAACTTCCTCTTGGGCCAGGTGAATCTCGCCATTTTGTCTCCCATTATGGTCTTGGTGGTGTTACCATTGCCCCAGGTGATCTAGTTTTAGGAGTCACCTCTCCAGCTAAAATCACGGCTGATGCAGAAGGATTCCAGACGTTTTCCATCATCGCCTATGTGCAAAATGCCGGATCCGGTGAAGCTCGTGACGTAGTAGCAGAGGTTAAACTGCCTCCTGGTTTAGAATTGGTCGGTAGCAAATCCAAGGTTAAACTAGGAGAATTGCAGGTCGATGAAACAAAGCAAACTGGCTGGACTGTACGTGCCCATAGTAATGTAGATGGAGTCTTAAACTACGAAGTTGAAGTAAGCGCTATCAATAGTAAGCCGAATAGAGTAAGACGGAGTGTGGAAGTACTAAGTCCTGCCAAGCTACGGGTACTTTTTAGTGGTCCACCTGCTCTCTTTGTGCAAAATGAAAAATATGAGCCAGCTGTCTTTGAAGCCAAGGCATCCATCAAGAATGAAGGTGGTACACCTGCATATGGTGGCACCTTCGAGATTATGCATCCTATTGGCCTAGATCTAGTTAGTGGTCAAAGTGCTAAAAAATTCGCTGGAACAATCGATCCTGGTGAAGAAATTAGTTTCAGTTGGCTTTTAAAACCGAAAGGCATCTCCGGTGCGTTACCCTATTCGCTAAGTGTCAGCACTGCCAGTGGTAAAGATGTCAAAAGCAACTTGGTGATCGTTCCTGAGTTGAAGGAAAAAGTCTGGGTAGGATCTCCCCTCTCAAGCA
>JAAZLB010000174.1 GCA_012799535.1 Bacillota bacterium
AGCAAAACGGCGTAAAGTTATTGACAAGGTAGCCGCTACTGTTATTTTGCAAGCATATTTAGATCGTAAGGCGTAAAAGCTAGAATTCAAAGGGAGGAATAAAGATGACCGACAAACACGATCACACCCATGATCATGACCACGATTTTGAAGATGATATTATTGTTTTAGTAGATGAGGACGATGTGGAGCACATCTTTACTGTCTTAGAGTATGTGGAAATAGACGAGCAAGTTTATGCAGTCTTATTGCCCGAAGAGAATCCAGAGGATGGGGCTTTCATCTTTAGAGTAGAAATTGATGAAGATGGTGAAGAGATCCTCATGGATATTGAAGACGATGATGAGTTTGAAAAGGTAGTCGCTATTTTAGAATCTGACGAACTAGATTAGAAACTGTCTTTTGGGGGTGGATAACTCTATGCCCGAAAACCTTCAGATAGCATCGAAACGGACCTTTTTTGGTGTGGTCCGTTTTCTGTTACTGCTGGCACTTTTAGGCACAATTGGTCTTGGAGCGATTATGATGGTTAGTATTCGCCCAGCAAATGATGATCCCGCGGCCTTAAATAAACTCATTCAGATTCAGCATGGTATGTCCGCAGGGCAAATTGCGGATTTGTTGAGTGAGGAAGAGATCATTACCAATCCAGTTCTCTTTCGATTTGTGGTACGTATGCAACGGGCGGAAAAAAGCCTCCAAGCGGGTTACTATCTCCTTAATCCCACTATGGGGCCACTGGAGATCATTGAGCATCTACGCTATGGCGAGGTCACTACTGAACGGGTGGTAATTCCGGAAGGTTTTGAGATTAAGCAAATTGCCAACTTGCTTGCGGATCGGGGCCTTGCTGACCGGGAACGTTTTATTGAATTGGCTCATGATGCTTCTTTAGTTTTTGGGGACAATGTGCCCCTAGATTTGCCTATCGCTTCGTTAGAAGGTTACCTCTTTCCTGATACTTATCGTTTTAGCATAGGGCAGAGTGAAGAGGACCTTATTGCTCAAATGGTCAATAGATTTATTCAAGTAACCTCGGGAGAAGTGGCGGAATTATTAGAAGAAAGCGAGTTCACTCTCCATGAGGTAGTTACACTCGCTTCTATTGTGGAACGGGAGATCATGGTGGATTGGGAGCGTCCGATCGTAGCGTCAGTGTATTTAAACCGTTTAGCAATTAATATGCCCTTGCAGGCGGATCCCACTGTGCGCTATGTTATGACCGAAGACCGTTCACGGGTGCTTTATCGAGATTTAGAAATTGAATCACCCTATAACACCTATCGCAATCGGGGTTTACCACCTGGGCCCATTGCCAGTCCCGGTTTAGCCTCGATTTTAGCTGTTTTTGATCCAGCGGAGACGGATTATTTCTTTTTTGTGAGTAAGCGGGATGGCACTCACCAGTTTAGTGAGACTTATAATGATCATTTGAAAGCACGACGGATGTTAGGTTATTAGGAGGAAATTTGAGTGAAAATCCCTGAACTTTTGGCTCCAGCCGGTAATATGGAAAAGGGTTTAGTGGCTATGGAATATGGGGCGGATGCTCTGTATTTAGCTGGTAAGGAATTTGGTATGCGGGCATCAGCAGGCAATTTTTCTAGTGAGGAAATGAAGGCAATCCTCGAGGTTGCCCATGCTCGCGGAGTAAAGATTTATGTAACTGTGAACGTCTTTCCCCATAATGATGAAATTGATTTATTGCCACCTTATCTAGCACAGCTAGAAGAACTACAGGTGGATGGTATTATTTTGGCAGATATTGGGGTGTACAGGCTTGCTCGCCAATACGCACCTAGTATTCCTTTACATTTAAGTACCCAGGCTAATACGGTGAACTATCAGGCCGCTCAATTCTGGGAAGAACTAGGTTTTTCCCGTTTAGTGATGGCTAGGGAATTAAGTCGCGAGGACATAGCTCGGGTGCGAAAAGAAACTAATGCGGAGATCGAGGTTTTCGTGCATGGGGCAATGTGTATGGCTTACTCGGGACGTTGCTTACTCTCTAATGCTCTCACTGGCCGAGATGCGAATCGGGGACAATGTGCCCAAAGTTGCCGTTGGCGTTATGCCATAGTAGAAGAGAAACGGCCAGGGGAATACATGCCCATTGAAGAAGATGGGGGCGGAACCCATATATTCAATTCTAAGGATCTCAGGTTAATAGAATATATCCCTGATTTGGTGAAAATTGGAGTAGACAGCTTGAAAATTGAGGGTCGGATGAAGAGTTCCTACTATGTGGCGACTGTTGTCCGAGCGTATCGCCAAGCTCTTGATCTCTACGCTGCGGATCCAGATAACTACGTTTTGCCTCAGGAACTTTTGGATGAGTTAGACAAGGTCAGTCATCGTCCTTACTATCCAGGCTTTTTTGTCCCTTCTGGTGCAGGGATTCATCGACCAAGTGGCACTTATTCAAGGGATTATGATGTGGTTGGTTTGGTAGAAAGTTATGACCAAAGCACAGGAGAAGCAGTGGTGGGGGTTAGAAACCGACTAGCCTTAGGGGAAGTGGTGGAAGTGATGCAACCCCGTGCTGGCAACTTTAACCTAACCATTGCTCAAATGATCAATGTAGCAACAGACGAGGCTTTGCCAGAAGCCCATGCAAATTATACGGTGCGGATCCCCATGGGTGAGGTCAAACCTTATTCTATGTTGCGCATCAAACGAGATTAAGGACGGAAAACCGAGACTAGTTCTCGGTTTTTTTGAAGGAGAGTAGTCAACATGAGTACTTGGCAAGTGGGACAAGAATTTACTGCGGAGATTACCGGACTAACACACGAGGGTGCAGGTGTAGGGCGTGTGGATGATCGGGTGGTCTTTGTTCCAGGGGCTCTACCTGGTGACCTAATCCGCCTCAAGTTGGTTCATATTAAGGAGCGTCTGGCCTATGGTGAGTTAGATGAGGTGTTGCAAGCCTCTTTAGATCGTGTTCAACCTTGGTGCCCTCATGCGGAAAATTGTGGGGGCTGTCAATTGCAGCACTTAAATTACGATGCTCAG
>JAAZLB010000175.1 GCA_012799535.1 Bacillota bacterium
TATTTACCAATCTTTTTTGCCTTAGGTTATACTAAGTCTCGGTATTGGAATTTCGTCCTTTTCGCTGGTACCTTTACCTTGAGCTCTTTAGTACCTCAAGTGTTTCCTGAGGCACCAGCTTGGCTACAGAGTCTAGAAACTGTATCTGGGGAAACCTTACTAATTTATTTTAGTATCGTTGTATTCTTGATCGTGGCGATTTCGTTCTCCATATCCCTAATTCTATACAGTCGTAGGGAGTTTTAGCTAACAAACACTTGACAGTGGCCAATCCACTTGATAAACTACCTATAAGTACAATTAAAATAGACCTTTAAGCCAATCCAGAGAGGTTGGGAAGGACGCCTACACAAAAGATGCATTTTTTGTGCCGTTTTTGACGCGTACAGGGGCTTCTACCAACCGGTAGAAGCCCTTTTTGGATGTTAATGTAGGTTAAGGTCTGACAAGGAGGAAGTATGTTGAATTCCCTAGTCAGCAGTAAGGATTTAAGTCGTCATACCATTGAGTGGTTATTGCAAAACGCCCAATCATTTATCGATTATGGGCCGCCCACTTACCGTCACGGAACAGTTGTTAATCTTTTCTTTGAGTCTAGCACCCGAACAAGTTTGTCATTCCAAATGGCCGCGGAGCATCTAGGGTTAAAAATCCTCAACTTCGATATCTCCCATTCAAGTCTTAATAAGGGAGAATCGCTCCAAGACACGCTGCAAACCATTGATGCCTTAGGAGTAGATTTGGCCGTTATACGTCATCAAGAAGACTGGCCTGCACTTATTGAAGGTGTTCCCTTACAGATGGGCCTAGTTAATGCTGGTTCTGGTACTTTTGAGCATCCCACGCAAGCTTTACTCGATGCTCTTACCATGCGGCAACATTTTGGACGCCTCCGAGACTTGAAGGTAACCATTGTGGGGGATATTAACCATAGTAGGGTGGCTCGTTCTAATCTTAACATCTTGACTACATTAGGTGCAAAAGTGCGTTTTGCAGGACCAGATGCTTTTCGAGCCCAAGATTTAAGCGAAATACCTTGGCTCGATTTGGATGAGGCTATGCAGGATACGGATGTTATTATGATGCTTAGGGTTCAACATGAACGGCACGCCCACAATTATGATGTGGGCACCTATCACGAACAATTTGGCTTAACAGAGCAAAGGTTACAGTTATTATCTAAAGATGCATTGATCATGCACCCCGGTCCAGTGAATAGAGGTGTAGAAATTTGTTCTGTTGCCATGGAAGATTCCCGTTGCCGGATTTTGCAACAAGTCAGTAATGGTGTCGCTGTGCGCATGGCTGTGCTAGATTGGTGTTTACAAGGAGGTCGCCATGGAAAATTGGTATCTGCCTAATGGGCTTGTCTATCGCGAAAGCCACTTGAAGCGGGAAAGTGGTTTAATCTTGGATGGACATGTTGTGGCGTTTGGTGACAAAGCTGATGAATTAAGAAGCGACTTTTTAGGGGAAGTTAAGGATTTCGATGGGAAAAACAAGATAGTTAGCAGGGGCTTCGTTGATCTTCATGTACACTTACGGGAGCCCGGCTTCGAGACCAAGGAAACTATTCTCACTGGTACTCAAGGAGCGGCCTATGGTGGTTTCACCAATATTTGTGCTATGCCTAACACCAATCCACCTCTAGATACGGTGGAACGTCTCCTTGATTTGCGAGATCGGATCGCCAAGACTGCCCAAGTTAAGGTCCATCCCATCGCTACTTTGACTAAAAACCGTCAAGGTCAAGATATGATCAACTACGCCGCATTTGGAGAAAAGGGAGTATTTCTTTTTTCTGACGATGGCGATCCCTTAGAACAGCATATAGCTAGAAAAGTTTTCCAAGAGGTCCAGAAGGTTGGAGGAATACTAATCAACCATTTGGAGGATAAATCTCTCATTCAGGAAGGCTTTTTTTATGAGCAAATTCCGCCAGAATCTGAATACTTAATGCTCAAACGAGATCTCAAACTGGTCAGAGAGACTGGATGTCGTTATCATGCGGCTCACCTGAGTTGTGCTGAAGCGGTGGAATTAATCGCACAAGCAAAAGCCCAAGGCCTACCAGTAACCGCTGAAGTCACACCCCATCATCTTACCTTAACTTATGAGGATATTAAGGAGCCAAAAGGGCATTTTCAAATGAAGGCTCCTTTGCGCACGGAATGGGATCGGAAGGCTTTAGTGGACGGATTAAGGACCGGGGTGATTGATTGCGTGGCTACAGATCACGCCCCCCATGGCCGAGAAAAAGAGCATGGTCTTTATGAAGGTTCCCCCTTTGGAGTAACCGGTTTAGAAACCGCCTTTCCAGTTTTATACACCAACCTCGTTCTAACCAAACAGTTAAGCTTAGAACGCCTTTTGACAAGCCTAACCAGTGCTCCAGCACAATTGTTAGGAGTGACACCTGAGTTGAGCTTGGGTGCAGAAGCGGATCTAGTGGTTCTCGACTTAAATCGCATTAAAATGGTAGGAGTCGACGGATTTAGGAGTAAGGGAACCAATTCGCCCTATACTGGGCAGTTCTTGCAAGGTTGGCCCGTTTTAACTTTAGTGGATGGGGAGGAGTGCTATTCATGGAAGTAAAGGAGAACAAACAGTTAACTAA
>JAAZLB010000176.1 GCA_012799535.1 Bacillota bacterium
GCCAAAATGATTAAGTCACCCTTTTTAAAACCAGTTGTCATCCCATCAATGGAGGGATAACGTACAGATAGGCCATAGGAGTCGTCCACACCTTCCCGCCTTTTGAGTAGGTTAAGGTAGCATTTATTCAAAACCTCCAGAAGGTTTTTGGCATCATCACCATCGGCATTATGGGCCTGGCTAGCAGAAAAAATTAACTCTTGGGCTCTTGCCTGTACCTCTTCAAGATTATCGTTTTTAGGATCCAAAGCCATGGATCTAATACTATCACTTGCCCTTATTAAGCGACGCATCGCTTCTCGGTGCAGTAAAATATCCACACTCGGTTCCAATTCACTTAAAGAGACAAAGGATTCCGTTAAGGGCAAGAGCAACTCTGCTGGAGTGGTACTTATTCCATCAGCTCGTAAGCGGTTATAAATTTGGGTATAAGAGATGCGCCCTTGTTTGTGATAAAGTTCCACGATAATCTCATAAATACGCCGATGCATTAAATCGTAAAAATGAACGGGACGGAGCCGGTCAATCACCCGATCAACTTGGGTAGGATACTTGATTAGAATTCCCAGTACTTGACGTTCTGCATTCAAATCCATAGGTAAATCATATAAAGAATTGGGTTCAGTCAAATTCATGGGGGAATACCTCCTTCCAGCGTTTTAGGGCGGGACTCGGTTCTTTTTTGGCTGCAATGGGAGCCAACACCTTAGTTAAGTGGGGGTTTTCCAAAAGATCGTTATAAGTGCGAATACCTACCCCATGCCAATTACGCAAAATTCCTTCCAAATAAGGAAAGTTAGGGCTAACCACTGTGGCACACATTTCTTCAATGGCCACTGCAATCACTTCATGAGACAGGCCCTTATGCTCCATCCAATAAAATAGCTTACGCATTTCATCTGGGGAAGGAGCTGTAACCCTAGTGGACCAATACTCAACTAACCATTCATAGGCGGCTTGTTCAGGATCAAGAATACTCTCACTAGTTGAGGCAGACTCTAAATTGGTAGGTAGAACTAACTGAATCTCCAAACCTTCATCATTAATCCACCCTCGATCTGCTAAGAGGGCAAGGGCTTGACTTACTTCTCCCTTTTCTAAACCCATCTGCTCAGTTAATGTATCAATTTGTAAAGTCCTTCCAAGCTGGGCGAGGGCTACAAGGTTGATCCAAACCAAGGTTGCTAGGGGACCTAAGCTAGGCTGACTTTTAAGGATTTCCCTCGGGATTTGGATTGGCATCCCTTCCACACCCCGCAACAATATTCCTTTACTTTTCCGGGTAGACACCACCCTCATCCTTCCTCCAACTCATCTACTAAGCTTTCCCAAGCTTCATATTTTTGTGCTAATTCCCTTTTAACACTTTCATACTCTTGAATCACTTCCACACTTCTGGCTTCATCTTGATAAAGCTCTGGAGAACCAAGTTCGAGCTCCAAGCGGGACTTGTCCTGTTCTAGATTAACAATTGACTCTTCTAGCTCTTCCCTTTGACGCTCTAAGACTCTTTTAGATCCCTTACTTAATGATTGTCTTGCTTTTCTCTGATTATCCTTAGTGTGATTCCGCTGCTCTGTCAACTTGGCCTGGCGCGCTTTTTCAGCCTCTTCATAGGCGCTAAAACTGCCTACAAATTCTCTAACCTGTCCCTCTTCTAGAGCCCAAATCTTAGTGGCCAGCTTGTCGATGAAATAGCGATCGTGAGAAACAAAGATAATGGTGCCACTAAACTCACTCAAGGCCTCTTCCAAAGCCTCTCGGGCAAAAATATCCAAGTGATTAGTGGGCTCGTCCAAAAGCAACAAATTGGGACGATGCAAAAGCAACTTTGCCAAAGCTAAACGATTTTTCTCTCCTCCACTAAGGACAGTGGTTTGTTTGAACACATCTTCACCTTTAAATAAGAAACGAGCTAAAACAGAGCGAAGCACCCCTAAATCCAAGCGGTGTTCAGAGTACAATTCCTCCAAGACGGTATTAGCAGGGTCGAAAGTGATTTGTTGGGAAAAATATCCTAAATCCACTCCTGTGCCCCATTTTACTGTTCCTTCAAAATCCAACTTGCCCCCTAGGATTTTAAGTAGAGTGCTCTTTCCGCTGCCATTAGGACCTAAAAGGGCGATCCGCTCTCCCCGCTTCACTTGGGCAGTAATTCCTCTAAGCACCTGTTCAGAACCATAGGATTTGCTAATACTCTCTAAAAAGACTACATTGTTGCCAGATTGACGTTGTGGTTCAAAACGAAAGACAATAGAAGGATCTGCGTTGATTGTTTCCAGCTCAGGCAAGCGGGCTAACTTCTTCTCCACGCTTTTTGCTTGACGAGCCCGGGTACCTGCCCCGAACTTTTGGATAAAAGCTTCCATGCGGGCCCGTTCTTGTAGCTGCTTTTCCATACTTTCTTCGTATTGTTCCTGTCGAAGCTGGCGCTGGGGTAGGTAGTTGGAATAATTACCTCGATATTGTTCTAGGCGATGTTGTCGTAGTTCCCAAATCTTGGTTGTGACTTTGTCCAAAAAATAACGATCATGGGAAACCACTATAAAGGCGTGGGGATAAGCACTTAAAAAGCTCTCCAACCATTGAATCGCTTCTACATCGAGGTGGTTGGTAGGTTCATCTAAAACCAGTAAGGAGGGGCGATCTAGGAGTAGGCGAGCAAGACTTACCCGCATCTGCTCGCCTCCACTAAAGGTGTGTAAACCCCGCTCTAGATCACTTTCTGTAAAACCAAGACCAGTTATGACCCAGTTAATTTGCACTAAATAATCATAGCCACCACCATGTTCAAACCTAGCTTGAGTCCTAGCGTAAGCTTCCATAGTCTGCTCCAAAGTAGGACCAGGCTCCAAACTCGCCATTTCCTGCTCTAAAGTACGCATGGTTGCTTCCAAAGAGGTTTGTTGGCCAAATGGCTCCAGAAGATAGTCCTGAAGTGTTTGTTCAGTAGTAGGAATCACCTGCCACAAGTAGCCTTGGGTAAAACCACCTGGCTGATTAATTTGACCTCGATCTGGACTTAACTCCCCAACTAAAATCTTCAATAAGGTGGTTTTGCCTACCCCATTAGCCCCCACCAAACCAATCCGATCAGTGGGTCCAATGGTGGCGTTAATTTCTTGAAAAACTAATTCATCTCCGAAATATTTCCA
>JAAZLB010000177.1 GCA_012799535.1 Bacillota bacterium
CATAAGAGATCTCCTCTGCCAACTGTGGAGGAAACTGGTAGCCACGATGATAAAGCATGTGAAACACCAAGGTTATAGATAAAATTAGCAAGGTTAGGCCAAAAATCCTCCGTGGGGAAGGTGGCCATTGACGCCCCCGAAAAATATGTAACGAAAGGAAAAACAATAATCCCCCGTACATCACAGCTAGATCGCCGAAGGAAATTTGCAAGGCTTTGCGCAAACTTAGCCCAATCCAACCGGCCGTATCTGCATAAAGGGACAAGATGGAAAACACAGAAAAACCCAAAAGTAAGATACCTATGATTTCACGGGACTTAACTCCCCGTTTTTGCTGGTCTGTCTTTTCCTGATCCTTACTTGCCTTAGTTGCCCTCATCCTGTCCGTCACCTCCAGAACATTACTTTATTCTACATTAAGTAGGGAAAGTCCTTGCTAGGCTTTCCCCCCATTACCCTCTTTGCGAAGTTGCTGCAATTCTTCAATAAAACGATCAATATCTTTAAATTGGCGATAGACAGAAGCGAAACGTACATAGGCCACATCATCCAATTCCCGTAGCTTGTCCATGACAAGTTCCCCAATTACCTCCGAAGAGACTTCCCGCTCTAATCCTGAACGAATCTCCCGTTCGATCTCGGAGACAACGTCTTCAATAGTTTCTGCAGAAATGGGTCGTTTTTCACTGGCCCGCAACATACCATTGAGGATTTTAGTCCGGGAAAAGGGCTCTCGGCGCCCATCTTTCTTTACCACCAGAAAGGGCATTTCATCCAAACGCTCGTATGTGGTGAAGCGCTTATGGCAGGACATACACTCCCGCCGTCTACGGATGGACGCACCTTCTTCAGTCTGTCTGGAATCGAGTACTTTACTATCTAGGTATAAACAAAAAGGACATCGCATGATTTCAACCTCCCACAGACATTATACAGTAAAAACCCTAGCGATGCCATGTTCTGTTTTTCACTAAAACTACATCGCTACCTACTAAGACTACATCTCTCCAAGGAATCTCCAAATCAGCCCAACGATTCCGCCATAATAAAAAGGGACGCGGTTGATCCACGATGAGAAAATTGATCCGTCCAGTCTCCGGATCCAAGTCCACATCGCATACGTTGCCTAGATAGCTTCCTTCCTCAATGTTAATTACATCTAGCTTTCGTAAATCCACAGTGGAGATCATGGTCTTGGTCATGATTGTTGACATGACTTTCCCCCCTTACTCCACCAATATATGCATTTTACACTAAAAAGAAACGACTTCCCAAAGGAGAAGCCGTTAATCTGCTAGAGAAGGATAACTTGCTGCTGATGCTTGCCACCACTTTTGGATGGTTTGGGCATACTGGGTCTGGGCTAGTTGGTCCCAGATTTTCCAACGGAAGGCCACCCGTACCTCACTAGCCTCTTGATTCACTTCAACCAAACCCGAATCTCCATTCTCCAAATCCCCTAAGCAAAGGGGTGGAAAAAGTACACACCACCAATTATCCCCAGTTGCTTCACCAATCTTTACACGCACCGCATCATACCACCCCTCCGGTACAGAGAGAGAACCGTAAGTCCTAGTAGGAAATGGATAGTAGCCAATTTCTACTTGGACAGGGTAGTCAAAGCCTTGGGCAATTATTACTTCTTTCGCCACTTCCTCGATTCGAGCTTGGTTTTGAACAATAATTTCTTGAGCCTGCTTCTTTTGGGAAACCTGGTGGAGCAAGGATCTTGTCTCCTCTAAAATAGCATCCCGCACCTCTAACTTCAAATCTTGATCCTTGGGTAAATTGCTATTTGCCAAAACATGAATACGAATAAGATTCTGTGCTGCGAAAGCTGTATCGTGATTTAAATTGCCCGACAAAACATTTAGTAAGAAAGCTAATAATACCCCTACGCTTAAGAAAAGAGTGCACATCAGTAGACGGGTTCTGATCATGTACCTTCCTCCTCGAATAAATTTAAGATGTGGCCATGTATTTGCGGAGATGTTTGAGGGCGGCCTTTTCCAAACGGGAAACTTGGGCTTGGGAAATACCAATTTCCTCTGCCACCTCCATCTGAGTTCGACCTTCGTAAAAACGCATAGTTAAAATAAGACGTTCCCGATCACTTAAATGGGTCATTCCCTCTTTAATACTGACTCCTTCAATCAAAGCATTATCAGTATTCTTTTCATCACTTATTTGATCCAAGACAAAGATCGGATCCCCACCATCGTTGTAAATTGGCTCAAAGAGGGAGATTGGGTCCTGAATAGCATCTAAGGCAAACACTATTTCTTCTCTAGGAATCTGCAATTCTTCTGCAATTTGACCGATGGTTGGTTCTTGAGATAATTTATTGGCCAAAGCATCCCTAGTTTGCAGAGCCTTATAGGCAGTATCCCTTAGAGAACGACTAACCCTAATGGGGTTGTTGTCCCGTAAATAGCGTCTAATTTCACCAATAATCATGGGTACAGCATAGGTGGAGAACTTCACATTTTGATTAAGATCAAAGTTATCAATAGCTTTCATTAAGCCAATGCAACCCACCTGAAACAAATCATCAACGTATTCTCCCCGGTTATTAAACCGTTGAATCACGCTGAGAACGAGGCGTAAATTGCCCTGGATCATCTCATCCCTAGCCTCTTGATCCCCTGCTTTAATCCTCACTAATAATTCACGCATTTTCTTGTTGGGTAAAACAGGTAGTTTGGCTGTATTTACGCCACAGATTTCCACTTTGTTCAATTATGTTCCCTCCCCAAAAATGCTGTTTACAGTGTTCAGTATTGCCCGGGTGGAAGTGAACTATTCCAAATCATCTTAAGCACTTTTCACGGGCAAAGAAGGAATTTGACACCTGACCCGCTAATATTCTGGAATGAATACCCATTTAGGGAGGAAAGCGTATGCCTAAATACACGCTTTATGTCGATGTGTGGCTTATACGTCTTGGGTGCAACTTTCTGTTTGAATATCTTCTCCTCTGGGCCACCGCCAGTATCACTAACACCCGCACTACTCCCCGGCGTCTGGCCTTAGCGTCATTAGTAGGAACAGCCCATTACTTTCTCTATCTCCTCGCGGATCTTGGCTTAATTCCCTTTTATGGATTCTTACGTTTTTTACCAACGATTATTTTAGTTTCCCTCGCTATGCTCTTAATTGCCTTTAGACCATTGGTGTGGTCCCGTTTAATGACAGTGGCCGGTTACTTTTACACCATTGGTTTTGTAGCGGCCGGGGCCGGTATGGCTACAGCCTATCTTTTTGGCAACTTAGGGGCACCCCAATTTGCCCTTGGAACACTAGTGTCCCTCCTGACCATTCTAATCATTGCAGAACTAGGCTGGGGTATTGTCCATGAGCGTATGGTTAATCGAGTTTATCAAATCCCGGTGGAAATAGCGTGTGATGGTGTGCTAGTGAAAATATCGGGCTTAGTGGACACAGGAAACAGCCTAAAAGACCCACTGACGCGACAACCTGTAATAATAGTGGAGCAACGGGCCCTAAAACCTCTTTTGCCAGAAAAGCTGCAAATTATTATTGAACAGTTGGATTCAGGGGATTTAGAGGCCATGGATGAACTTGGAAATCTGGATGCGTGGCAAACCCGAGTTCGGCTCATCCCTTTTAGTTCACTAGGAAAGAAAAATGGTCTTTTAGTTGGTTTTCGCCCCGATGAAATCAGGATAGCTGAGCAACCAATGCATCAAAATTTACGCCCCACCATTGCCATCCATCCCCACTCCCTAGATCCTAGAGGAGAATATGCAGCC
>JAAZLB010000178.1 GCA_012799535.1 Bacillota bacterium
CCATTCTTTGATCCCAGAAGGTCTTTAGTTCGGGATCGTGATCATTAGGGTGGATATGCGGCCCGCCAGCCGCAGCTAACATAGCATATCCTTCTCCAAGTGGTTGGGTAAATCGTAACAGCTCTTTGATACGTGAATCGGACACTTCATCCAAAACTGAATTCGGTCCTTGGTAGACGGTTCTCAGACCAACATGATGCAACTCATGCACGATCGTGTTTTGTAGCTTGCTAGTAGTCACATCGGGGTTTAGGGATAAAAACACCACAATCTTTCCCTCTATGGGGTAAACAAAACTATTACGCTTTGGTTTGATGAGAGGGACCACAAAGGCATCTATGATGGCATCGCTCGGCAAATATTCTTTTGCTTGGTTGGCGAGGCTTTCCATAGATAGATTTTGGAGATTGTCGAGAACCCCCCTAAACCGTTGAGCCTGTGTTCTTAAATCATCTGACAAGATGAATGTACTAAAGTCCACATCGGTAAATTCTTGCTTCATGGCGAGTTCTCGCTCTTTCAACCAACGATAACCTTTGGTGGAGAAAAGCTCGGTGAGGAGAGCTTGCCCATTGCATTTAAAATCCGATTCTAGAATACTTAAGGCTGCTTCACATTGATCTAAGATGAAGTCTACTGCCATGGCAAAACTCTCCTCTCAACTCTCTAGAGCATCATGTTCATTACTTCTCGGACTTCATTTAAAGTTTGCTCAGCTTCCGCTCTAGCTTGAGCGACCCCGTCTTTAAGGACTTGGCGAATGTAGCCTGGGTCTTTCTCCAGTTCTTTCCGTTTGGCTCTATGTGGCCTGAGGTATTCGTTTAGGGATTCAGTGAGCATCTTCTTAAGTTGCCCTCCCCCACCATCCCCTATCTCAGCTGCGATGTCTTCTGGTTTACGTCCCGTTGATAAGGAAATGAGCATGAGTAGGTTGGCCACCTCTGGGCGGTTTTCAGGATCGTAGGTTATCAATCTTTCTGAATCTGTCTTCGCCCGCTTAATTAAACGAGCAGTCTCATCTTCATCCGCACTGAGCATAATGGTGTTATTTCTGCTTTTACTCATTTTTTGGCCACCATCTAGGCCAAGAACGATTGGCGCCTCGCTTAATAGTGGTTGTGGTTCTGGAAATACTGGCTTGTCGTTGGCAAAGCGACTATTAAAGCGCCTGGCAATAGTTCTAGTTAATTCAAGATGTGGCAATTGGTCCTTACCCACTGGTACCACATTGCCTTTGCAAAAGAGAATATCCGCCGCTTGATGCACTGGATAGGTGTACATACCAGCATTAATGTTCTTTTGCCCTGAGGCGATAATTTCTTCTTTCACTGTAGGGTTGCGGTCTAATTCCGCGTTGGTAACCAAAGTTAGAAACGGCAAGAGCAACTGGTTGAGTTCAGGTACATGACTATGGGGAAAGATGATGGTCTTACCATCTGTTGGATCAATACCAGCAGCAAGATAATCAATTGCAAGTTGGTGAACATTTTCTGCGATAGCATCAAAAGTATCCCGATCAGTGAGCACTTGATAGTCTGCGATCACTATATAGGTAGGCACACCTAATTTATGGAGTCTCACCCGATTTTGCAGTGAGCCAAAAAAATGTCCAATGTGTAGGCGACCAGTTGGCCGATCTCCCGTGAGAATCTTGTAGTTTTGGGGGTTTTTCTGGAGATCCTGCTCCAAAAGTCTGCTTTTGGCTAAAGCGGCTTCAAAAGAACCACCATAGTCCACATACTCTGTTGTCATTTCTTTCATCCCTTTCTGTCTTTACCTTTTATATGCTGGCTTAAGACCACAGAAAAGCAGGTATTTGTGGTCTAGAGCCGAACTTGTTCAATGGTCTCATTTCCAATAACAAAATCTATGAGGTGTATGTTATGTTATCAATTAAGGAGAAAAAAGGTTTTATTTGTGATATGGATGGAGTTATCTATCATGGTAACCGTTTACTAGATGGAGCCAAAGAGTTTGTTCAGTGGCTCTTAGAAAACGACAAAAAGTTTTTGTTTTTAACCAATAGTAGTGAACGGAGTCCCCGAGAACTACAGGAAAAGCTCGCCCGGATGGGTCTTTATGTCACTGAAGACCATTTTTACACTAGTGCCTTGGCTACTGCCTCTTTTTTAGCCAGTCAAAAACCCAACGGCAGTGCTTACGTAATTGGTGAGGCAGGCCTCGTTAAGGCCCTCTATGATGTGGGATTTTCCATGAATGATGTGAACCCTGATTACGTAGTCGTAGGAGAAACCAGAAGCTACAACTATAATCATATGGAAAAGGCAGTCCACTTAGTTTCCCGTGGTGCTAAGTTAATTGGCACTAATCCAGATTTAACTGGTCCCACTGAGGCTGGTATTGCCCCCGCGTGCCGTGCTTTAATAGCTCCAATCGAGTTGGCCACTTATCGAGAAGCCTACTTTATCGGGAAACCTAACCCTTTGATGATGCGTCAAGCTCAAAAGCGACTTGGTTGCACTGCTGATGAAACTGTCATCATCGGAGACCGTATGGATACAGACATCATTGCAGGTATTGAATCGGAAATAGAGACTGTCCTAGTATTAAGTGGTGTTTCTAATGAAACTACCCCCAATAGATTCCCTTACGGTCCAGACCACATTCTCAAAGGTGTAGGTGAAATTCCCAAGCAATAAAAAAACGCCCCCTCATAGGGACGATTGAAACCGCGGTACCACCCTGGTTGATCGCAATTGCGATCCACTCAATCCTGTAACGGAGGAATCCGGCCAGACTTACTGTAGGTTCAGTCTAGCGACTCCAAGGCCCATTCCCTTCGTATCTGCTTCGATATTTCACCACAGCTATCGACTCTCTACACCAGAGGGACGAAGGTACTCTTCCTCTTCCATGTCTTTACTATTGTCCCCATTATACCTAGTAAAGCCGGGATAAGTCAAGGGACGAGCCTAAAAGTATTAGATTGTCTTGGAGGTTGGCTAAATTTGCAACAGCTTTCTTATTTAGGCTTTGGTATTTTGGGATTAACTAGTACCATTCACGGTATGGCTCTACCCTTTTTGATTGAGGAGTTTGCTCTCACCCTTTCAGCGGCAGGGCTACTCCTTTTCGCCAATTCTTTTGGTTATTTGGTGGCCTCAGTAGCCTTTCCCTTTTTGCAAAACCGGAGAACCTCTGGTTGGCTTTTGTCTTTGGCTTTTCTTATTGTCACCGCTACCTATGGACTATTTCCCTTATCTCCCTGGTGGATCTTCATGATCATTCTAGGGTTTGTTGCAAGCCTTGGTACAGGGACTATTGATGTAGGTTTTAACACTTTGATTTCCAGTCTAGAACCTAAAATTGCTCAACCTGCCTTAAACTGGCTACACTTCTCGTATGGCATCGGGGCGTTGATCGGTCCGGCCTTTTTGTCTCGTCTTTTAAAGCTAGGATTTAGTTGGAGATCTTTCTATATTAGTTCTAGTCTGTTAGCCTTACTATTTGTGGCACTTTGGAGGGTAAATCTTAAAAACACTCCACAAGAAAAGCCCACTACCAACTCTTGGGGAAATGCTAGGGCCCTTTATAAACAAGTGGTCTTTTGGATGTTGCTCATATCTATCTTTATCTACGTAGCGGTAGAAGTGGCTTTAGTAGGCTGGGTACCTACCCTTTTGACCAGTCTTGGTGTACCAGCAGTCAATGCTTCCCTAGGGATTTCCGTGATTTGGCTAGGAATCGCCCTTGGCAGGGCTTTATGCACACAAGTGGTTAAGAGACTCGCCCCCAAACCCCTCCTTATCCTTTTGACTAGTAGTACCTCAGTTGCCATGTTAATCTTGGTTTTCAGCAAGCCCCTCTGGTTAGTTTTTGCCATACTCCTTTTGGTAGGTTTGTTCCTTTCAGCTATCTTTCCCTTGATTATGCTTCAAAGTGCCTTCCTCTTTCCCCAATTTGTCGCGGAAAGCACGAGTAGTCTAGTTATAGCCGGTTCCTTTGGTGCTATGGTAGGCCCAGCCTTCCTAGGTCTAATTGGGCAATACATTTCCTTACAGGCTGGTGTTGCAGTTTTAGCAGGATTCATGCTTATGTCTACACTAATTATTGCGGCTGTCCCTCAAGAACCAGTGCATTTCTAAACTTAGCACCTAGTAATAAAAACGGTGCGAAGGGAACTAATTTGTCATGGCGAATGGATTGGGGAAGAACTTGTAAGGGAGGATGAAGTTTATGAACGGTAAGATTAAGCTGTTTACAGATAGTGCAGCGGACTTGCCACAACTTTATCGAGACAAATACCATATCTCCGTTGTGCCATTAAGTATTATTTTTGATGGTGAAGAATTTAAGGATCAAGTTACCCTTTCCACAGAAGACTTTTGGGATCGCTTGCTACATTCAGATACACTACCATCTACTAACCAAGTAAATCCCCACGATTTTGCAGAGGCCTTTCAACCTTATATCGAAGATGGCTATACCATACTCTATATTGGCCTTTCTTCGAGTCTTAGTGGAACTTTACAAAGTGCCACCATTGCTAAGCAACTTTTGAATACGGATAAAATACATATTTTCGACTCTAAATCTGCCTCTATTGGACAAAGTCTTTTGCTTATTCGGGCCGGTGAATTGTTGGAAGCGGGTCACACCCTTGAAGAGGTTTGGCATGTTTTGGAAGAAGATCGAAAAAACTCCTTCGGTTATTTCATTGTAGATTCTCTGACCCACTTAGTTAAAGGCGGACGACTTAGTAAGACTCAAGGACTCTTAGGATCTATGCTTTCTATTAAACCCATCTTACGAATTACCCCCGATGGAACCATTGAAGCGGAAGAAAAGGTTCGTTCCACAAAAAAAGCCTTGCAAACTATTGTTGCAAAGGCTAAAGAACGAAAAATAGATTTTTCTAATAAACGAGTGGCCATTGTCCACACCTATGGTGCAGATACTGTAGCTGAACTTACAGAACTTGTGGAACGGGAATTAGCACCTAAGGAAATTGTGCAAGGCCTAATTGGATCCACCATCGGCACCCATGCTGGTCCCGGAGGAATAGCCCTCTTCTTTTAGGCTTTGTGCGATGGGAATATTGGCGTCGGCCAAATCATATTGATCAAGCCTCCCCACTTCTACCCAAGCATAGTCAGAGTGGACCCGGAGGCTTATTTCTCCCCCAGTTTGTTTGGCCAAATAGCCAATGACAAGAAAGTCCCCATGATCATAATGGGTGTGGACTGCCTGATAAATATTTTCCACTTCAATGTCGATAGCCAATTCTTCTTGAATCTCTCGGACTAGACATTCTTCTGGAGTTTCGCCATTTTCAATTTTTCCACCGGGAAACTCCCACTTACCGGCTAACGCTCCCTCTTTACGTTGACAAAGCAGTACCTGATTATCCTGCCTGATTATGGCTGCAATTACAGGTAATGGCATGCTGCCACCTCCAAGCGTTTATTCGCCCAAAAAAAGACCGGCCCAAAACCGGTCTAGTTGGTCAAATTTGGTTGCGGGGGCCGGATTTGAACCGACAACCTTCGGGTTATGAGCCCGACGAGCTACCAGACTGCTCCACCCCGCGCCACTGGTATGATCTTACCCTAGCACAAGCCATTTGTCAAGTAATCAACTTGCTAAATCCACTTATCTAAACGCTGAGCGATCATTTCTTTAGGCATTACACCTACAAGGCGATCTACCTCTTGACCATCTTTGAAAATAATCATTGTAGGAATACTCATGACACCGTATTTACGAGCGGAGCTTTGATTATCGTCCACATTAAGTTTAGCAATACGTGCCTTACCTTCGTAATCTGTGGCTAATTGCTCCACGATCGGTCCAAGCATGCGGCAAGGTCCACACCAGGGAGCCCAAAAGTCTACGAAAACTACACCATTGTAGTCTAAAACCTCAGTTTGAAAGTTACTATCTGCTACGGTCATTGGCATTTGTGCATCCTCCTTTGTCTTTCATTCAAACCCATTATATACCCCCACAGGGTATATGTCAACCCCTAAACAACTAACTTCATGCTACAACTCGAATCGTTTTTACAAACGAGAATTCTTTGATCCCCTTCCCAAGCGAAATGCATGGCGGAACCACAGGTGGGACAACCATGGGTCACCGCTACAGGATAGGTTAACTCTCCCCTTCCACTAGCTTGTAAGTGACGGTACACCTCCACTAAGAGCATAACATCGTCTTTAGCTCTGTGGGCGTTGGCAAATCCCTGCTCTAAGCCGAAATGATACATCAGATTACTCAACCTATGGCTCCCGCCCCCTTCAGGATAAACAGCTAAACGAGGGAAAAGCTCTCGGCTAATGGCTAAAGTGTCGATACCCGCAGCGCTCAATTCTATCAACTTATTTCTTCGAAACATAGCGTTGAGAAAACGGCGATCGAAGGGGAGATTATGGGCCACTGGTGTGCCTAAACCAATAAATTCCCTAATCTCTGGAGCCACATGGGCTTCAGTGGGCGCTGTGGCTACGTCTTGATCCGTAAGCCCAGTAATTTCCGTGATCCGCTCTGGAATAGGGCGCTCAGGGTTGATTAGGGTTTCATATTGCTGCACTTTACCATCTCTATGCACGGACAGCAAAAAGATTTCGATAATCCGATCATTATTACCATCCAAGCCCGTTGTTTCCACATCCAAAAAGACTAATCGTTCAGGAATTTCCATCAACCCTTCCTAACCTACTTTGCTGTTAGGGTTCTCTGTAAATAGGAAAATCCCTCCTCCCTTAGTTTGGGCCTGAGAAGGAGAGATTATTTGTCCTTTAATTCGAATAGTCGTAGATGCGTTTTTCCCCGGTGAGGGCCTGAATTTCAGTAATGTTTTGACTTACTTCAAGGGTGCCCCGATAAGTTCCCTCTTCGTCCCGTACCGCGAAGTAACGAATGTAGATCTTTTTCCCCTTCATGTCAATCCAAAAATCAGCACTGTCCTTCTTGCCACTGCGGAAGTCCTGGAGGATTTGCTCTACGATCCCCATACTATTGGGAGGATGGCAAAATTGAACCTTGCGCCCAATCACAGCCCGAGCCCGTTCAAAGATACGCTCAGGACCATTAGAGAAGAAGCGTACCTCGTCATTTTCATCCACAAAGGTTACATCTACTGGTAAATGGGTGAGTAATAGATTAATTTGTTCAGGAGTTAAAACTCCAATATCTAAATCGATGCTAGTAGACCCAGAACTAGGACTGTCCTGGACATCCCTGGTCTTATAGACGGTTGCGAAGGGATCTTTAAGTTGAACCTTAATCTCTGCCCATTCATCCTTGTTAAGCTTATCTTTGCACATGGGAAATAGAATGTTCTCCTCTTTATAAATCATTTCAGAAATGGAGTTTAGAGTTGGTAGAACCACATTATCAATTTCGACAGATAGTTGTGGCGAGGCAACGTTCCCCTGAACACTCTGAATAACCACTGTAATCTTCTTAAGAGCTGCCCGAATTTCGTCGTGAATTCCCCACATAACAGATGGGGGACCAGTGATACCGTAGCGTTCCAAGTAGGGGAACAGAATATTTTCCTTTCGAGAATAATGCTGCTCCACCTCTAGAAGCTCTTGGTGCTTAGATTTCCAATCTTCCAAATAGGTACCTAAATCTGCTCCAGACTCTGTCGCACCGATTTTTTTCACAAGCTGTTGAATGTCCTGGACCACTTTGGTGAACCTCTGGTTGTCCTTTTGTAATTCTTGCAAGGGATCTTGATCTTCTTGCACTTGCTCTATCTCCGCGACCTTTTGCTTTTCCAAGGATTCTTTGAAAACTGCCACGTGAATATCGCAAAGTTTCTGGATTTCTTCCACTGCTAATCCCTCATTGATTAGACTCTGTTCGATATCGGCAATCTCTGTAGGACCAACCTGATCCAAAAGCTCACCAAACCGAACCTTAATTTCATCAGTGGAAACTCCCCCATGGAGATCTTTAATAATTCCTTTGAGAGTCTCCTGACGTTGTTCGCGATTATTCAGTTCACTCATGTGACGCTCCTCCTCCACTCTATCAAGATTAATAGAGTTGTTTCTAATTATAAGTTGTGCACTAAGTAATTATACTACGAGAACAGGATTACTGCTAGAGGAATTTTTATTTTTTCTAGTTTATTTGTGGGAAAATAGGTTAGTCTATTAGGGAAACAATCTTCTAAAGGAGGTTCATAATGTATCACGATCAATATTCACGCCAGCAAAGAATGAGCCAACCTCCCCGGATGCTCTCCACAAAAGATTGCGCCTACCTTACAGACGCCCTCTCTTGGGAGCTATTAGCGGCGAAAAAGGCTTATAGTTATGCTAGTATGTGTAGTGATCAGCAGATCAAACACCAGCTAGAACAGGTTAGTGAGTTACACCAAACCCATTATGATCTTTTGCTCAACCACCTCAGTAGCACTGAGCATGACCACAACCACTACAGCTATCAAAACTATCAGCAATAGTAAGGAGGATTAACATGGCCAACTACAGTGGTTCCTACGGAAACTACCAGCAGCGTTATGGAGGTTCATCTACTCCAACGGTTAAAAACCCCTCCGCGAGCTTTAAAAAAGGACCGGAGTTCAATGACCGGGATCGCCTTAATGACATGCTAGCAACAGAAAAATGGCTCACAGATGGTTTCAATGTCTTCGTTCGAGAGACCAGTCACCAGGATCTGTACAACGATATTCTCCATGTACTGAATGAAACCCATCATGCCGCCCGGGATGTCTTTAATCTTATGTTTGAAAAGGGTTGGTATACCCTCCATCCTGAGCAGCCAGGGCATATTGCTAAGCATCATCAAAAGTTTTCCCAGTATGAAAGTCAATTTGCCAATCAGGGACAAACGCAATTTGGAGGCAGTACGTTTCAACCCATGGATTACTAAAACACCTCACCATTACGGGCAAACAAAAGAGAATGCTAGGTGTATAATTACCTAGCATTCTCTTTTCATTGGCAAGATCGTCCTATCCGGACTGTGTTAGGCTATTTTTGTTCTTTCTTAAAACACATGAACCAGTCGAGACAATACGTGTTTTCGTCTTGGCTTTCCATTCTTTCTTTAGCAGTACCACAGGATCCAGCTGTAGGAATAATTACATCATCCCCAGGACGCCAGTCTGCCGGTGTGGCGACATTATCCTGATCTGCCTTTTGTAATGCCAAGATAATCCGCTTGATCTCGTCAAAATTCCTACCTGTGGATAGTGGATAGTATAGGATTGTGCGAATTTTGGACTCAGGATCGATAACAAATACCGCCCTAACTGCCTGTGTATTAGATTGACCAGGTTGGATCATTCCATATTTGTTAGCAACTTCCATCGTAATGTCTTCAATTAGAGGGAATTTCACCTCAACGTTCTTCATCCCATTCCACTCTAACTCTTCAATCTTGCGTAGCCAAGCAATATGTGAATACAACGAGTCAACAGACAATCCTACCAACTCAGTGTTTAACTCTCTAAACTCATCAGCCATTGTGGCAAAGGTCATAAATTCGGTAGTACAAACAGGTGTAAAATCCGCTGGATGTGAAAATAGGATTACCCATTTCCCTTTGTAATCTTCTGGAAAGTTAATATCTCCTTGAGTTGTAACCGCTTTAAAGCTAGGTGCCATATCACCTATTAGTGGCATTCTCGTGACATTCATCTCTTCCATGATTTTAATCTCCTCTCCGTTTGTATATGTTAGGAATGATTCCTATTATATCTTACCCTAGTTTCATCTACTTGTCAAGGGGTCTTCCTTGCGGAAAGTAAAGCTTAACACCTCACTGATAGTGAAAGCACCAACCGTAAAACGATTGGTGCTTTCCATAGATTTTAGGTTTACACTGTCTAGCACAAGGGAGACAGATCGGTAAAAGTGACCCTTATATTCTATTACTTGACCAGCTCTAAGATACGTTCTTTGAGCGCATCTGTTGTAAAGCCTAAGTATTCTACCACTTCTTGACCTGGTCCACTAGCACCAAAGCGATCGAGACCGAAGACTGCCACTTGTCCACCTGGATTGATGCTGTACCAACCTGTGGCCACCCCTAGTTCAATTGCTAGTGTAGGAACATCTTGGGGAATTACCTTGGTGCGATAGCTCTTGTCTTGCTTTAAGAAGATTTCGCGGTTAGGTACAGAGACAACCCTTATACCTAAACCAGGTTTTTCTACCTGTTCGGCCACCTTCACAGCGAAACTCACTTCACTACCAGCGGCCACTAACACGATAGCCAGCTCTTCTTGTTCTTCTCGTAAGATATAGCCACCCTTAGTGAAATCCCATCCCTTAGGTTTTTTCATAAGGGGTAGATTCTGGCGAGTCAAGACTAATGCACTAGGTCCATCCTGCCGTTTCATGGCCTCAACCCAACTCCAAGCGGTTTCTTCTGCATCTGCTGGACGATACACGTTTAGGTTAGGAATCAGTCTGAGTGATTCAGTGGTCTCAATAGGTTGGTGTGTGGGACCGTCCTCACCTACATAGGGAGAATCGTGGGTTAAGATATAGACTACAGGGAGTTTCATTAAGGCTGCTAGACGCATGCTAGGTCTCATGTAGTCACTAAAGATCAAGAATGTTGCCCCGTACACTCTAAAGTGTCCATAGAGAGCTAAGCCGTTGAGAATTGCGGCCATACCATGTTCGCGCACTCCGAAATTGAAGTTACGTCCACTGAAATCTTGTGGCGTAATGGTTCCCTCTCCTTTAAGGAAACTATTATTTGAAGGGGACAGATCCGCGGAACCTCCCACTAAATTGGGAACCTTTTTAGCAATGGCGTTTAACACTTGGCCACTGGCTGCTCTAGTGGCAATATTAGTGTCTTCAGGGAACATGGTAAGAATCTCCTCAAGATCGGGTAAGGTGCCATTCATCCAAGTATTCCATTGCTCCGCTAATTGTGGATTCTCACTAGACCATTGATCAAAAAGCTTACTCCAATCTGCTTCCAATCTTTGTCCCCTTTGAGTGATTAATTGGGGTAAGTTTTCTAGATCACTAGGGACGTAAAACTGCTCGTCTGCAGGAAATCCAAAAGAGGTTTTCATACCCGCAACTTCTTCGGCCCCTAGTGGAGCGCCATGGGTTTCAGCTAAGCCTACTTTTGTTGGTGCTCCCTTAGCGATTTGAGTGTGAGCAATAATTAAGGTAGGCTGGGTAGTATTTTGTCTAGCCTCGGCTAAAACCTTTTGCAATTCTGGAATATTATGGCCGTCGACCTCTAGTACTTGCCAGCCATAGGCTAAGTAGCGATCTTTAACTGATTCAGTAAAGGTAATTTCAGTAGAACCCTCAATGGTGATTTGGTTAGAATCGTAAATGACAATCAGTTTACCTAATTGGAGATGTCCTGCTAAAGAGGATGCTTCCGCACTAACCCCTTCCATGAAATCCCCATCACCTGCTAAGGCGTAGGTATAATGATTAACAATTTCTAGACCAGGCTTGTTAAACCGGGTTGCAGCCATTCTTTCACCAATGGCCATACCCACTGCATTGGCAATCCCCTGTCCTAAGGGGCCAGTGGTGGTCTCTACCCCATCTGTGTCACCATATTCTGGATGGCCAGGGGTGTTGGAACCTAATTGTCTAAATTTCTTGAGATCATCCAAGGATACGTCATACCCAGATAGGTGGAGTAAGGAATATAAAAGGGCCGACCCATGTCCACCAGATAAGACGAAACGATCCCGATTGGGCCACTTGGAGTTGGCGGGGTTATGATTTAAAACATCAAAATAAAGTACGGAGGCAATATCCGCTAATCCCAATGGAGCACCAGGATGCCCCGATTTAGCCGCCTGGACCGCATCGGCCGAGAGACCTCTAATTACATTTGCAATCTTTTGTAGATCCATATTTGTCACCTCTTTGGTTGAGCTTTAGCTACGAAATACCTCAACAATCTGACCATTGCCGATCATAGCAGCGTTAGCTTCGTCAGTATCAATGTGCATTTCTAAGACAAAATCATTTCGTACTCTAACCAAGACATTCTCAAAAACTACTGCCCGTTCACCATCCATCCGAACGCTAACTAAATCCTTATCTTTAACACCGAAGGCCTTAGCATCCTCTTCAGTCATATGAATGTGCCGTTGGGCGATGATAACTCCCCGGTCTAAATTGATTTGACCCTTGGGACCAATAACGGTTATCCCTGGTGTGTCTTCAAGAAAACCCGAATCTCTAACGGGCGGTTTAACCCCTAAAGCGAAAGAATCGGTGCGAGAGATTTCTAATTGGGTTTCCTTTCTGGTTGGACCTAAAATCCGAATGTTTGCCATTGAGGATTTTGGCCCCTGAATTGTGACCGTCTCTTCCGCAGCATATTGTCCCGTTTGGGATAACTCGTTGCGTACGGTTAGTTCATAACCGGTTCCGAATAGTGTTTCTAAATCCTGTTGTGATAAATGAATATGTCGGTTAGAAACCCCTACAGGTACCTTCCCTAAAACATCTTTTGCCAAGTGCGTCCACTCCTTTAAAATGTGTTCGACTAACTAGTTAGACAGGAACAATAGAAATCCTGCCCAAAATTAGTTGACCACAGGCAGTTCCTATGCTATTATTATAGTTGTTCGCAGGGGAGTAGCTCAATTGGTAGAGCATCGGTCTCCAAAACCGAGGGCTGCGGGTTCGATTCCTGTCTCCCCTGCCACTATAATAATTATGACCTTTGGATCGTTGGATCTAAAGGTTTTTTTGATCCTAAAGAGTAAAAATCTCCCAACCGGAAATAGTAACAACGGAAGGAGAGGTGACCATGACCCTTAGACAAAAGGTATGCCTTTTGAAAAAATTCATCGGCACTATTCCAATTGTCAAGGAAGAATTACAAGCTTGGACTAAAGTGGCTCAACAAATGCTAGAACCCCTACGCACTCAGGCCTTACTAAGTCTTGAGCACAAAGCTTTCCACTGTGTGGGCGGCTCGGTATACGCACATTACCCCGATGCTGATCATAAAATCCTGTTGCCCCTAATTGTCTCCTTGCAGACCATTAGCGATTACCTTGATAATCTTTGTGATCGCCTCGAAGTAACTGACCCCAGAGCCTTTCGAGTATTACACCAAAGTTTTCTCCATGCCCTCACACCTGGTGCACCTCTAGAAGACTACTATGCCTCCTACCCCTATTCGGAAGATGTTTACCTCAACACTCTGGTGCGCACCTGTCAAGAACTGCTTGACTGTATCCCCTTCTACAACCTCTACCAGAATGAAGCACTTCGTTTGGCATCATATTACTGTGAATTACAGGTCTTGAAGCATGTGAACCCTAAGGGGGATGAACTGTTACAGAACTGGATCTTACAAACATTCGGATCGCAACTCCGATGGCATGAGTGGGCTGCGGCAACTGGCTCCACACTAGGCATCTTTCTCCTTTTTGCCCTTGGATTTCAAGAGTCCTCAGAGCAAATAGAAGAAACACTAGCCACCTATTTCCCTTGGATCCAAGGGCTCCACATTCTCCTCGATTATCTCATTGATCTGGACGAAGATGAGGAATTTGGTGACCTGAATTTCACTGTCTTTTATCCTTCACCTCAGAGCCGAGACGAAAATTTGATTATCTTCACTCGACAGAGCTATCGACAGGCAAGCCGTTTACCTCACGCTTTTTTCCATGAGACTGTAGTATCAGGATTGATAGCTCTCTATGGTTCAGATCCTAAAGTTAGACAACAACAACTCCACCCTATAATTCGAAGTATGGCTCCAGATCGCTTTACTGAGCTCATACTTCAACTGTGCAAATTGTTACGCCAGTTAGGCTACTTACCCTAGTACTCCCTGTTGACAATCTGTTGAGTGATTCTTAGTAATTGCTTTTGTGTAGTGCTAATGGGAAAGCGTTGCAGCAAAGAGGCGGACTTAGTCACATAATCTCCAGCCAGTTGCCAAACCTCGTCTAGGATACCATCCCTTTCTAAGACAGATCGGATTGTAGAAAAATCTTGTTCATACCAATCTAGGGGTATTAAACCTCTCCTAAATCCTCTAATGGTTGGTAAGGTCCAGAGTTTTTCTGCGAAGTCGATGCCGATCTTCTTACCGAGTTTCCCATCTACCCCCCGATAGTCAAGAACATCATCGGTGAGCTGAAAAGCTAGACCTAAGTTCTCACCAAACTCTTGTAAAACGTCTTCTTGACTTGGTGATTCGGCTAATACCGCTCCAAGGCGACAACAACCTCCGATGAGACACGCAGTTTTTTGATGAATATAAGTCCAGTAATCTTCCTCGTCGGAGAGGGGGGCTAAGAGCTGGTTGATCTCCCCACTACACATTTCTTGAATGATAGATGTCATGGTTTTCAAAACCTCTCTGTGCTTTGTAAGGGAAAAGAGATGAAAGGCAGCGGCAAACAGCTTGTCGCCCACTAATACTGCCACTTGGGCTCCAAAACGACGGTGCACCGTCTCCTGACCCCTTCGCAAGTCACTGTTATCTATAATATCATCATGAATTAGGGATGCCATATGCACCAATTCTACTCCTGCCGCCACGTTAAGAACGTCATCAGTACGAACGCCTCCACAAAGATCGAAGGTGAGTAAAACCAAAAGTGGTCGTAGTCTTTTGCCTGAAGCTCTATGAATATGCTCTAAGACCTCACCTACTTTGCCCTCAGCTTGGAGCACCTGGGTCATGCGTTCTTGAACTTCCTGTAATGCATCAAAATTAATACTAATCAGGATAATCCCCCTCATTCCCCCAGTGAGTTTGCCCCTATTATCCACTAAAAGCAAGATATTTATCCTGCAAGGTCACGATAGAAAACCAGGTTACGAGATAGCGATGCCAAACCCAGCCCCGTTTGACACGCACCACCGTACCTACTGGCACTCGATTGTAAATCTCTACGAGATCGTTTTTAGCCATCCGAACACAGCCAGCAGAAGCGTGCTCGCCGATGGAATCTGGTTCATTAGTTCCATGAATTCCGTACTTCGATCCATCGGGTGCGTCCGCTGTCTCGAGGCCTAGCCAACGGGTTCCGAAAATACCATCCTGACCCAAGCCTTGGTCATTAGCCTCTTTGGTCACAATAAGCAGATCTCCTTCCGGCGTTAAAGACACCTCTTTACCGGTGGCTACG
>JAAZLB010000018.1 GCA_012799535.1 Bacillota bacterium
ACCCGGTTGGGACGAGCATCATGGGTATGGTCTAGTTAACGCGGAATGGGCGGTGCAACAAATAAGTAGCTTTGAACTTATGGTCAGTGATTACTGGACTAAAGAATTAGTCTGGCATAAAGAAGTTCCCCTCAAGGGTAATCCCATCTTTGTGAGTTTACCCCCAGGGGAATATGTGGTAGAAGGTAGACTGAACGATTTCTATGGTGAATCTCAAGTAGTGCAGGTACAAGGAGAATATGGGGAAATGGTTCACCTAATCCTCCGAGAATCTATTAATTAGGCGGAGTCTCCAGCTTGGGTGGTGTTGCTTTCTTCCGCTTCTTCCACTAGTTTAGGATCTAAGTTCTTGCTGGTGGTAACCCCAAGAGAGCGGAGATTCTCTGCCCGATTAACTAGATTACCCCTGCCTGTTTTTAATTGCTTAAAGGCTTGGTCATAGGCTTGTTGAGACCTGTTAAGATGGCGTCCCACTTCTTCTAAAGAGTCAACAAAACCTACAAATTTATCATAAAGGGCTCCACCTTGCCTGGCGATCTCTAAGGCGTTGGCGGTTTGATGTTCCTGTTGCCAAATGTTGGCGATAATCCAAAGAGTAGCCATGAGGGTGGTGGGGGTAGTAATAATGATCTTTCGATCCCAAGCGTATTGGAAGAGATCCGGATCCGCCTGTAAAGCCGAGGCATAGGCCGGTTCTAGGGGCATAAAGAGTAAGACAAAATCAGGTGAGTTAATACCTGTTTGTCCTTGATAATGGCGGGCTTTTAAGCCATCCACATGGTTTTTTAAGGAGCGTACTAGCTCCTTTTCTAGTTGTTTCTGCTCTTCAGGATCTTGACTATTTACATATTTCTCATAAGCCACTAAAGAGACCTTAGAATCAATAATCAAATGCCGTTCTTCAGGAAGCAGGATCACCACATCGGGGCGAATCTTGGTTCCAGTTTCACTTCGTAGATCTAACCCTACACCTTGAAGCACATATTCCTGTCCTTTTCTGAGCCCTGAAGCTTCCAGGATCCGTTCTAGGATGATTTCACCCCAGTCTCCTTGGGTTTTCACTTCTCCTTTCAAGGCGGTGGTTAGGCGTTGGGCTTCTGCAGACATACTCAGTCCCACCTGTTCTAAGGAACCGATTTTAATCATGCTTTCCCGATGGGTACTTTCCACTTTATTCTGAAATTCTACCAAGCGTTGGCGCAATGGTTCTAATAAGGCTTGCATTTGCTGATTGTTTTGGGTAACCATGGCTTGAGCTTTCGTATCTAAAATTTCTTGGGCCAAATTTTGAAAGGCCGCTTGAAATTGTCCTTCAATTTCCTGTAAATAAGCTTGTTCTTGTATACGCCTTGCTTGCTCCTGTTCAAGTTGGGTTTGGAGCTTGGTGGTTCTTCTTAGCATAATGGCGTAAGTAAGTAATCCTCCTAAAAAGAAGGCGAAAATTAGTGCTACATAAGTATTAGACATGCTCTCCCTCCTCCATCCAATTGTTTCGAGATTTGTGGGAGTTCTCCTGTTTTATTCAGGTGAGGGGCAGGGATCTAGCGATGGTCTGCGAATTATTTCTTGAAGAGGTGATTTGAGTGCAAAGGCGACAGGTGGGAAAATTGCCAGAAGAGGTTTCTTTGTTAGGGTTTGGGTGTATGCG
>JAAZLB010000179.1 GCA_012799535.1 Bacillota bacterium
AGCCAGAATTTTTCCTTGTTCTTCTGCACTAGGGGGACGTTGGCTATACCGTTCTCGCTCGTAGCCCTTGAAAAATGTCTCCACTTCCCTTTGATCCTGGGATAATTCTTCCCCCAAGGTTTGGCCGTATTCCCCAGGAGTTTGGCTTTTCCGATAAACTAACCCCTGTTTATTACCTAGTCGCACAATTTGCCTAAACATGTCCCGAACCCCTTGATTAGCAAAGATGGGCTTAGCGGTATGCTTAGACTGTTCCTGAAATGCAGGAATGAAACCTCCAGCTTTCCTCGAAACTCCCAAGTGGGGTAATTTGTCCCCCAAGTCCTTAATCCAGTTGAGAAAATTAGACCAAGCTTCAGTGAAGGCCCTATACACCTGTACTGCTAAGCGGGGGAGACCTTGTAGGCGCTCCACTTCGTCCATGAAAAAGACAACTACAACCCAACCTAGAACAAAGAGGACAAAGAGTACTAAGACGGCGATGAGTACTAGAAAGATTAGACCTAGAAGGATACCCATAAGATTTAGCTCCCCTTCTTCGAAGGGCAACTCTACCGCCCCGCCACTAGGTGGTCTCTCCCCTGCAAATGGTTCACTAGGTAAATTTGGGAGACTTGTAAAGCGATTAAGCAAACTAGTGACCAAAATACCTACCCGTTCCGCGGTGAGAGGTGAGTAGTTTATAGGTAACACACTCACTAAGATCATCAAAGCTAGTACAAGAATAGTTAAGCTACGGACCCATAGCCCCCCTAAGTGTGGTTGCACTTGGGCTCCCCCATATTCCCACAAGATTTCGAGTCGGAGCAGATACACCAAACCCTGTAAGAATAGACCAGAGGCTAAAGCTCCCCCATAAAGAATCCAAGGAGGTGGTTTAAGCCCTCTAGCCCCAATAGAGAGGACAACCAGCACTAAGCCAAAGAACCAGAACCGCCACCAAAAGTACTCAGTTGCAAGGTGCACTTGATCGCGGTGTTGCAGGGATTCATATTCCCAGCGAATAGTGGAAGCTGCTTGATCCCCTAGATAATCCGCTACCTTTTCCATGGACCTAAGTTGGGTTCCATACTCCCTAGCCACTAGCCAGGAGGCGAAGACAAACAAAGCAGACCACCGAAAGGTAGAATTAAAACCACCTAGGAGAACATATAAGGGGATCACCCAGAGTCCCAGTTCTCCAAAGCGGACTAGCACCGGTGTACGGGGAGTAAGTAAATAGGCAGAAAAATAGGCGCTTTCTAAGCTAGCCACAAGCACAAAGAACTGCAACCAAGGAGGCACGGGCCAACTGGGAATCAAGAGGCTTAAGTAATGGGTGCCAAGACTAAAAATAAAAAAGGTAAACAGGCTAGCACAAAGGGTGGCAAAACCTTTCGTCTTCATACTAAACCCCCTTCAGCACTAACTGCAAACATTTGTAACGATGCGCTGGGGGCACGATGTAAGAGATTGGGGTGTAACAGTTTGGAGCCCACTACAAATAAAAGCACTTGGCGCCCTGCTTTAATCTGTTTTTCCGCCTGGGCCACGATCTCCGGAGTATCCACTGGGATAATCCAAAGCAGGATAGTACCTGGTGCTAGACTCCGTTTTTGGGTTCGGAGCAAATCTAAAAATGACTTTTGTTGAGGTTCCAATCCTGCTAAGACTGTTAGCAACTCTGTAAGTTGAGCCAAACCTCGGCGAGGTGGAATGGATACGTTTTGTTCTTCCCCACTTAAATTTCGTTTTTGATCCGGTAAGTGTTCAGTTAATGCTCCATTTGTGACCAAACCACAGGCTTCTCCAGAGTTAATGATAAAACTTCCTAAACTAGCAGCAGTACTAATGGCCAATTCGGTAGTTGGGTAAAAACTGGACACCTCATAGTCCCCTTGATTAAGATTAAGGAAAATCAGACTATTAGCTGTTACTGTATGTTCAAATTGCTTAACTTGGAGTTGTTGGGTCCGTGCCGTGGCAGGCCAATGTAAAGTCCGCAGAGGGTCCCCCTGTTCATAGGGTCTTACCCCCCCTAAACGGGTGGGGTCTGGATAGATTCTTTGTAAAGCCTGCAAATTACCAAAGGGCAAACGGGCAGGGAGGGCTAAATCGGCTAGCTGATACACCTGGGGATAAACCACCACCGTTTGGAAGTCCTCAATAGAAAAGCGTTGGGTACTAATTCCAAACAAATCTCCAACAGAGAGTCTCAAGGGTCCTAAACGGTAAACGCCGCGCTGGCGCGGGCTAAGCCTGAAGCTTAATTCACTACTAGAACGACTTGGTAGAGGGAAAACCCACTTCTCTAATTGCCCCCCCATGAGCAAATTGTGGGGGATTTTATCTTCTACAGATACCCAAGGAAAGGGGAACCAAGAATGGTTAGTGACCTCTAACTGCACTTCTCCCAAATCTTGGGGAAAAAAGCGGTTTTCTCCTTGTCCACGGCTGATCCTAATGGCATTGGCGGCCCTAGTCTGCCAGTATTGCCAGAGAAAAAATAGGATCAAGAAAAGATAGGCAAAGCTGTAAGCTGGCCTCCCTTCCCATAAGAGGGCTATACCAAGAACAATTAGGGTTAGAAATCTCCATAGGGCCAAGTACCATCCCTCCTTACAGATATCTTTCGTGCTACAGGGTGCAAATCCTGTTGATTTTTAGTAGTACTCAGTTATACTAAGGACATGTCTTACTAGAATTCATCATAACTAAAAGGAGTCTGATCATGACCTGGCAATTAATCTCCTTGCCCATCATGGCAGCCTTAATTGGTTGGGGCACTAATGTAATCGCCATTAAAATGCTTTTTTGGCCCCGTCAACCTATCAAGATTCTTCGATGGGAATTTTTGGGTGTGCTTCCAAAACGGAAGGCGGAAATTGCAGAGAGTATTGGGGAGGTCTTAAATAACGATCTCCTACCAACCCATGAACTTGTAAATGCGGTTAACACCCCAGAGACTCGGGAACGGGTCACACAAATCATCGCGGGAAATCTTGCAGGTAAGATTGAACGTTTTTTACCCCGTTTTATTGCGGGGCATGCAGGGGATAAAATTCAGCATCATTTGGAGGATTTTGTTCGGATAGAAATTGAAACCTTCTTTGGGCAATTAGGCGATACTATTAGCCATGAACTGCAAGAAAATCAGCTATTAGGCAAGCTGGTGGAAGAAAAGATCAACTCATTCGATCTTGTAGAACTAGAAGAAATGGTCTTGAAGGTGGCCAGCAACGAATTGCGCTATATTGAGTTTTTTGGTGCAATTATTGGCTTAGTGATTGGGATTATTCAAGTGATTTTTCTTATATTCTTCTAAGCAAAACCCCCTCAACTTTCCGTTGAAGGGGTCTTCTTGTATGTTCATTTTTTTATAAAAATCTGAGTAATATGATAGCTTGTCCCCTGTTTAACAATGCCTACACCAATATGGGTGTACCCAGAATGGAGAATATTAGCACGGTGCCCAGGGCTATTCATAAATAAGGGGTGAGCCCGGGAAATACTACCTGTACGAGCTATGTTTTCTCCTGCCCTCGAATAACTAATCCCTGCCTTATCCAACATGGTATACACTGTACCTAAGGTGGGAGAAACATGGTCGAAGTAGTTATTCACTGCCATATCATAGCTTTTCTCCTTAGCTAAGGCCACTAAAGCATAATCAACTTGTAGTGCCTTTAACCCATTTTTCAATCTTTCCTGGTTGACCTGATTAATCAAGCTTTGTTCATCAGCACTCAAGGATGCATTAGGTAAAGGTACTTTATTTCCTGGATTGCTTGGCTGAACTGGCTGCAAAGGGGCGCCTGGATTAGGTTTTGGTTGAGTTGGCTGTTGGGGCTGGGTTGGTTGGGTGGGCAATGTAGGCGTTATGGGCCAAATTGGACTATTCCACCCAGGATTTTGAGTACTTGGTATACTTGGTGCCCACCAGCCCCAGGAACTAGCTTGCCCAACTGAACTGACTAAGAACAAAATTACTGCAACGAGTAAACAAGAACGTTTCAAAATGATTCCTCCTGTTAGTGTATTTCTGGTTTTTATTATAACAGGAGTAAGCATTATGCTAGAAAGACAACTTTTGGTAACTACCTTGGCAAGGTGCTTAAATTACGTAGTTCTTGAATAATCGCCTGGTAAGATAAGGTGCCCCGACTAAAGACCTTGCCATTAATAATAATCACAGGAAAGGGCCCGGGCTCGGTGGTTGACTCCACTAACCGTACCGTCACATCCTGACCAAAGCGTCGGCGCACCGCCCGCTTCAAATAAACCACAGCCTCTCCCAGAGGCAAATTCTTCCTTCAACCGCCACAAGAAGAAATTATCAAGTTTCGTTTTCCACAGACAATTACTTCCATACTCCACCCCCGAGACTTCACTGGATTATCATATGCTCACGATCGTCCTAAGACCCTCCGCCAGAGACTGACCGGGCGTTTTTTTTGCACCTCTTCTATGGCCGTAACTCTTCTCTGGGTACGTGCTAATTCCAGTTGAAGCTGGTCAAGTCTGCTTTCCCAAGTTTGTTTTTGCTGTTCTTGTCCTTGTTGTAAATTGAACATACGTCTTTCTAGACGATCAATTCGAGCGGTTATCGGATTCAAATCCACTGGTTCTGGAGGAGTAAAACGGGTCTGCCAGTGCCTGATTTCATCTCTAAAACTCTCCCATTCGTGGATGGTGCGAAAAGCTTGCTCTAGGAAAGCTTCTTGAACTTTTCTCTCCTCCCTCTCTTCCCTTGCCCGTTTACCCAATTGAGGTGGAGTTATGGACTCAAAAGTCTCCTCAGGTAAGGGTTCTGGTTCCCACTTTGGTTGTGGTTGTGGCTGTGAAGCAGATTGGGGTGGGGCCTCCACCGTTTCATACAAGGGGGTTAAAAGCCCGTCCCGCGCCACCCAAGCATAAGTGTAATACTCCCGCTCTACTTTTTGCCGTTCGGACCACTTATCGAAGGGGGCTTGGAAAAATTCACTTCCTTCACTCCACAAAACGTGCCACTGCCCCTTTTCTATAGAATAACCCACACTGGCAACATGGTTCTCTGGATCAGAGACTTGAATGGGAGAGGACCAAGCTTGCCCCTTGTCTCTTACCTTTAGGCTGATTTTCGTCCCATCCTCCTGCCAAAATAAATAAAGCCTTTCTCCCACAATAAATTGGGGAAAACTGCAACTTTGGGTAGAAAAGGGCACCGCCCCACTCCAGGTGCGGTGTTCTAAATCAAAGACCCGATAAAGAAGATGCTGATCCCGATGATTACAATAGACAATATGTAAGTAGTTATCACTATGCCACGCTGCGCTAAAACTACTTCCTTGGGCAAAAACATTAGTGGAGACCGTCATGGGACTTGACCATTTTTCATAAAAAGTCTGGTGGCGTAACAAAACACTATGCCCGGGAGATTGTTTTACGAAGTAAAAAAGATGACTGTTACCCACCCCATCTGTAATTAGCTTGCCACCTCCACCATACATCTGCCCTAATTCAACTCGCTCGTGCTCCAACTCTTTAGCTCCCCGATAGAACCAAGCATAATCCTTGTCTAAAAACGCCACGATTTGCACTGTACCATTCTGAATAGCTACTGCTACATCCTTAACTTGTTCTTGTAACGTCCTACTCTCACCGTGCATAAAGTGAATCACTAAAGATTCACCCACCAATTCTATGCCACGATATTCTGGATGGTCAACTTTGATCAACATACTAATACCCCCCTACACTTAAGTTATGCTTAAGCCTGGACATTCAGACATTTTCTCTCGGGATAATAGCACCCCATCCTAGGGCTAGCATAGTATGGTTTAGAGAAAGGAGGATCAGTATGAATTGTTATGAACCCGACTTCCAACGGGAGATTATTTATGTGAACAAGGTTTACAACGAATGCTCCATCATCGACTGTCCTACCTACCGGATCCCCATTCCCCCTACTTTCCCGTTAGCGGTCAATGTTGTAGATTGCGCCATTACGGATATTATGGCGGAAGCTTTCATCGTGGGCAACGATGAACTGGATCTGGTAGTCAACTTTGTGATCAACGTAGAATACGATTCTAATGGGATGTCTCATTTTATCCAACAAACTGCCCAGTACAGGAGAAGAGGCGTGCGCTTAGAAGGTGCCATACCAGGCATGAATGCCATCGTACTGCCCTTAGTCCGTTGTCTCAATTGCCGAGTAGTCGACGGTGGCGCTGTCATTGAGTGTGATGTGGGCATTTACCTAATCTTGAAAGCCATCGCTTTGGTCCAGTTAGAAGTGATGGGGAGATTTGCCCCCGAGCCACCTGAATGTGAGCAAGTATCTCCCCTAGGATGTGCCGAATGGTTCGAACTAGCTGAATCTGGAGCCTTCTGGCCTCCATTTCCACCGCAACCTGTGCGTAATTCGCGGTAGAAAAAAACCAGATCCAGCAGATTCTGCTGGATTTGGCTTTCAGCTAGATAGGGACAACCACAGTAAGGGGATGATCTACAGTGCGTGTTTTACTAACCACCCGCTTTTATCGGAATGGCCAGACCACCCATGTACTCACCCTCTGTGCAGAATTATTGCGCCAGGGCCATGAAGTATTTCTAATCATTAGTCAGCTTGATTGTCCTCAATATGCTACTTGGCTTAAAAAAGCGGGCATCCCCTACAGTAGACATGGGGACCCCCTAAGATTAGTCGGTCTAATCAAGAAATGGAAGCCAGATCTTATCCATAACCATTCTGGTCAAACTCTAGAGGCTACCATCTCCTTAGGCGAGCTCTTACAAGTACCCACCTTGACTACAACTCATTACCTGGATTTCCAGCCTCAAGAACTCTTGCCTAAGCAGGCAGCAGTGATCGTCATTAGTAGAGAAATGCAAAATCTCTTCCAACTCCCCGTACCCACCTTTTTAGTGGAAAACGGGGTCCCCCTACCTAAAGAAACCAAAAAGAAAAAGTTTAGCAAACAGGCCCTATTCTTAGCCCAGGTTACCCAGGGCAAAGAAAATCATTTCGCCCACATGGCTAAAAAACTTCTCGCCTGGGGTTGGAAAGTCAAAAGTGCGGGAAATTGGCGTTATCCCGGTGTACAATACTTAGGATGGGTTACTGATGTGTGGCCCCTAATCTACCAAACAGATTTAGTAGTGGGAACCGGCCGGGCCATTAGAGAGGGCATGGCCTCCACTTGTGCCACTTGGGTTTTAGGTGAATACTGCGATGGTTTGGTCACTCCCCAAACAGTTCAGGCTTTTCGACGTACCAACTTTAGTGGTCGAACCACTAAAAACCCCTTTAATCCAAAAGAGGCGGCACTCCTTTTACAAAACCCAGATCAAGAATTATTTCGCAAACTAGGAGACTTTGGGAGGGAGTATGCTACTAGAAACTTTGCTATTGAAACGATTGTACATAGACACATTCACATCTATAACTATGTGTTAGAAAATCCCCAGCCCCAAGTAGTATCTAAAACAGGAAAATCACGAATTATGTCAAATATAGGCAGGAAGGGAGGAATTGGTTATGAAACTAGTGATCACTGTGGTTGAAGATAGCGATGTGGCCTTCCTCATGGAAGCACTGGTAGATAACAGTTTCCAAGCCACAAAGCTGGCTAGCACTGGGGGGTTTCTACTACAAGGTAATACCACCCTCTTAATAGGGGTTCAAGACGAACGTTTAGAAGAAGTCTTGGATATCATTCGTTCAACCTGTGCACCACGGAAAAAAATTATTCCCCAAATTACCCCAGAATTACCTACCGCGATTGGTGTACCAATTGAAATTGAAGCAGGTGGAGCCATTGTCTTTGTAGTTGATGTGGCCCAGTTCTGGAAA
>JAAZLB010000180.1 GCA_012799535.1 Bacillota bacterium
GTAATGCTCTCCGGTGAAACCGCGATGGGTAAATATCCTGTGAAGGCAGTACAAGTAATGGACAAGATCGCCCGCCGCATGGAGCAAGTGATCGATTATCCAGCCATCCTCAAAGAAAAAATGAACGAAGGTAGAACAGCTATTGATCAGGCTGTTTCCCTAGCGGCTTGCCAGGTGACCCAAGATTTGGAACTAGGGGTCATCATCTGTTCTACATCTTCAGGTGCCACAGCCAGATCCATTTCCCAGAAGCGTCCGAAGGCTACCATTTTTGCCACTTCCCCTAACGAGCAAGTAGTTAGGCAATTAGCCCTTTCTTGGGGCGTCTATCCTGTATTGGTGGAAAAAACAACCAAGATTGAAGTAGCTGTGGAAAATGCTATTCGGGAGGCTAAGAAGAGGAATCTTGTTAATTCTGGCGATGTGGTCACTATTATCACCGGTGTGGTAATAGGTACCGCTGGCGGAACTAACATGTTGCAAGTGCATAAAGTTGATTAATCGGTGTTGACTAACTTTTAGTCCAGATAGTAGGTGAACTTTTGAAAGTAGGAAAACTCTCAGGGGAACTACTACAGCAGATGGTACTGTCCACAATTCGGTTTCAGCGGGAGGATGTCTTGGTCCACGCTGGCCTCGGTGAAGATTGCGCCGCGATCGATTTTGGGGACGAGGTTTGCTTAGTCTCTAGTGATCCGATCACAGGTGCAGTGGAGGGTATCGGTGAACTAGCGGTCCACGTAGCCTGTAATGATATTGCCGCCAATGGTGGAACCCCTGTAGGTGTACAAATTGTGCTGTTACTTCCAGAACATATCGAACAAGAGCAAATCCATACAATTATGGAAGATATTCACAGAACGGCAGCAGAATTAGGGGTGGAAGTAATTGGCGGACACACAGAAGTTACTAGTAGGGTAAAGGACTGTGTGATCTCCGTAACCGCTATTGGGAGGGCGCCTAAGAGTGCTTATGTCACATCTTGCGGTGCCCAAATTGGCGATGATCTAGTAATTAGTAAAGGGGTGGCCATTGAGGCCACCGCTATTTTAGCCCGGGATTTTCACCATAAATTACCTTTTGCAATTATGGAAGAAGAAATCCAAAGTTTTACAAAACAATTGTCAGTTGTACCAGAGGGCTTAATTGCCGCTGAATTTGGCGTAAATGCTATGCATGACATTACAGAGGGTGGCCTATTAGGAGCGGTAAGGGAAGTCTGTCAAGCTTCCAAGGTAGGCGCGGAAGTGTGGGAAGAACAAGTTCCAGTGTTGCCTTTAACTAAGAAGATTGCTGAATACCTCGAGCTTGATCCTTTAGCATTACTTTCTTCTGGCTCCATGCTCATGGTAACTTCCGATGGGAAAGGCTTGGTAGCAAGACTCGCTAAAGAGAAGATTCCCGCTTACATAGTGGGTAAGGTGACCGAAGGCAATATACCAGTTCTAGTACGTGAGACTGGAGAACGGGAACCTATCTCCACCCATGTAGAAGACGAACTATGGAAGTTTTGGGCCCGAAAAGAAAGCTAAAAGGCCCCTTTATGGGGCTTTTGGTTATGGTTCAAAGTAACAATTTTGAAAAAATACTCTTTATGGGGGCGCACTAATGGAAGCCAATCCCGGCAAGCATTTGGAAGTTGAAATAGAAGGCAAATCTTATCTGCGGATACCAATTCGAACAGAGATTATCACAGCAGATGATGATATTGTACAGATTGTGGAGACACACACGAAGGAACTTGTTGAAAAGGGAGATCTAGTAGTGGTCAGTGAAAAAGTAATTGCCATTACCCAAGGGCGTGCCTTTCGTCTAGATCAGATCGAACCTTCTGGTCTAGCGAGGTTTTTAAGTAAATTTGTCTATAAAAACCCCCATGGTATTGGGTTAGCCAGTCCTTATACTATGGAGTTAGCCCTAAGGGAAGTGGGTAGATTTAAGATTATCTGGGCCGCCATGATTGCCGCGGTGGGCAAACTCTTTGGTATCAGGGGTCTTTTTTATCGTCTCTGTGGGGACAAGGCTAGAGCCATTGACGGCCCTTGTGATTACACTATTCCACCTTATAATAATTACGCGGTTTTGGGACCAGAACAACCTAATTTAGTGGCCCAAGAAATCAGCGCAGTTGTAGGGTGTGCGGTTGCAGTAATTGATGCCAACGATTTAGGTGTCAATATCTTGGGTGTATCTAGCTCCGAGGTTGATGTGGACCTATTAGAGAAACTACTTAAGGATAATCCTCTGGGGCAGTCTGCAGAACAGACTCCTGTGGGCATTATTCGTCAAGTGGCAGAAAAGAGTCTAGTGGGAGCGGGGGTTGGATCGGGAAGATAGAACAAAAAACAACACCTTAAAGGTGTTGTTAGAGTTTTACGCTGGTGCCGAAGGAGGGAGTCGAACCCTCACGGGCGAAGCCCACACGATTTTGAGTCGTGCGTGTATGCCAATTCCACCACTTCGGCTTGTTTTTAGCTTATAACATAGTTTATAATACCACGAAGCAGGCGGTTTTGCAAGCACTTTTTAACCTTGACTTTAGGCTCGTTCGTGATAAAATAATAAGCAGAATTCTTATTAATGATCTGGAGGAATTGCTAGTGAAGCCTAAAGGATTTGTGAGACGGACTAGGCAAAGGGAAATCATCTTGGAGGTCCTCCGGGGCACAGATTGTCACCCCACCGCTGACTGGGTCTATCAAGAAGTTCGCAAGGAGATGCCCCATGTCAGTCTAGGTACTATATATCGTAACTTAAAGACCTTAAGTGAGCATGGCGAGATTCAAGAACTGGCCTTCGGTAGCACCCATTCTCGCTTTGATGCTAAGGCACATAGTCACTACCATTTTGTGTGTGAGAGTTGCGGTGCCATTGATGATTTAGATATGGACACCATGGAAGAACTTGAAGAACGGGTAGAAAGACTTGGCGGCTACCATGTGAAAAGCCACCGCCTAGAATTCTATGGTCTTTGTCCCGATTGTCTAGGTGAACAGAAAGCGAAAGCCAATTAAGTTTAACTAAATTAGTCTGGGTATCCTAAGGAGACCCAGATTTTTTTATGGACAGTATGCACTATATCTAGTATAATATAATAGTTATAGTACGATTGATTGTATAGGGAGGAAGAAGAAGGTGCAATTATCTGATAATGCCCGTACGGTATTGGAACGCCGGTACTTAGCTAAAGTTGATAACGAAGTAATAGAAACACCCGAGGATATGCTCAGAAGGGTGGCCAAGAACATCGCCCAAGTGGAAACAGATCCCATCTGGGAAGAGAAGTTTTTTGAGGTCATGGATAATCTCGAGTTTTTACCTAATAGCCCTACCCTTATGAACGCTGGCCGAGAATTACAACAACTATCTGCCTGTTTCGTCCTTCCTGTGGAAGACTCTATGGAGGGGATTTTTGAAACCTTAAAAAACACCGCATTGATTCAAAAATCTGGTGGTGGAACTGGATTTAGCTTCTCTCGCCTTCGTCCCAACTCGGATCTAGTGAGTTCAACAGGGGGAGTGGCTAGTGGACCGGTTTCTTTTATGAAGTGTTATAACGCGGCCACAGATGCCATTAAACAAGGGGGTACCCGTAGGGGGGCTAATATGGGTATCTTGCGGGTAGACCATCCTGATATTTTAGAGTTTATTCAGTGTAAAGAAGATACAAACCAAATCACCAACTTCAATATCTCAGTGGCGCTCACAGAGGAGTTCATGGAAGCGGTGTTTGCCGATGAAATGTACGAAATTATTAACCCTCGGACGAAAGCGGTGGTGGGCGAGGAAAATGCTCGGGAAGTGTTCGAGCTAATCGTGGAGATGGCTTGGAAAAACGGGGAACCAGGTATCGTTTTCCTCGACCGGATCAACCGGGATAACCCTACACCCCATGTTGGTGAGATTGAAGCGACTAACCCTTGCGGTGAACAACCCCTTTTACCCAACGAGAGTTGCAACCTAGGCTCCATTAACCTAGCTAAAATGGCCAAATTAGAGGGAGATCAGTGGGTGGTTAACTGGGATCGCCTCCAGGAAGTAGTAGAAATTGGGGTACGCTTTTTAGATAATGTCATTGAAGTTAACAATTATCCCATTTTAGAAATTGAAGAAATGACCAAAGCCAACCGGAAAATCGGTCTTGGTGTAATGGGTTTTGCCGATTTGTTAATGCGTCTAGGCATCCCGTATAACAGCGAAGAAGGGGTAGAATTAGGCCGTGAAATTATGCGCTTCATTCAAACTACCGGTCATGAAGCATCTTCAGCGTTAGGTGCGGAGCGGGGTTCCTTCCCTAATTATCCAGGTAGTATTTTTGAGTCAACTGGCAAGCCTATGCGGAATGCCACCGTGACTACCATTGCCCCAACTGGCACCATCTCAATCATTGCCGGTTGTTCTAGTGGAGTGGAGCCAATTTTTGCTTTAGCCTTTACCCGTAATGTTATGGATGATGATCGCCTCATTGAGGTAAACCCCCAGTTTGAAGAAATTCTTAGAGAGACTGGGCTTCACACCCCTGAATTGATTGAAAAAGTGGCTCAAAAGGGCAATGTGCTGGGTATAGAAGAAATTCCTGAAGATTTACGGAAAGCCTTTGTTACTGCTTATGAAGTGAGTCCTGAATGGCATATCCGCATGCAAGCAGCTTTTCAAGAACATACAGATAACGCAGTGAGTAAAACCGTCAATTTCCCGAAAGAGGCCACCAAAGAAGATATTCAAGAAGTGTATCAACTCGCCTATGAACTTGGCTGTAAAGGTGTTACCGTCTATCGAGCAGGTTCTCGGGAAGGGGAAGTGCTCACAGTAGGGCACAACAAAGAAGAGGAAAGAGTTGAGGTTGCCTCGGCCCAAAAGCCCCATCCTAGAAGGCGACCCATGGTGACGACAGGACAAACGGTGCGCATCAAGACCGGTTGTGGCTCCCTTTATGTGACTATAAATGAAGATGAACAGGGAATTTGCGAAGTTTTCACCACCATTGGCAAAGCTGGTGGTTGTGCAGGTGCTTTCTCAGAGGCTACTGCTCGCTTAATTTCCCTATCTTTACGTTCTGGCGTAGAACCGCATCAAGTGGTGAAGCAGCTTAAGGGTATTCGTTGCCCCCATCCTATTTGGCAAGATGGTCAACAGGTTCTTTCTTGCCCAGATGCCATCGCCCAGGTTTTGGATCGCTATCTGCAGCAAAACGGAGTTAGAGGCAATGGTAACAGTACGAATAGTGACCATAGCTCTAA
>JAAZLB010000019.1 GCA_012799535.1 Bacillota bacterium
GGCGTGCCTCCGCGACTTTTCGACCAAGTACTAGCCCGCACCCCTTCCTTAAAAGAGACTAAGGGTGCCATTAGCAGTGTGGACCATGAAATCAGTCTAGCCCCAGAAGAAGAAGTTAAACTAAACGCCTTGGTCAAAAGGGTGAACTCCACACCCTACGAGCCACCAAATTTAAGCGAATTAGTGGAAGAGGGCTATCCGCGCCAGCTAATTTTTGCCGCTAGCCATTTAGGGGCCCTTGTAGCCGTGGCTAATGACCATTGGACAGTACCAGAAGTCCTACAAGGTATTCTAGAAATACTGTACCAAGAAGAGGCGTTTCAAGGGAAGTTCGAGTTAGCAACGTTTAGAGACCGTTTCAGTACTAGTCGAAAATACGCTTTAGCCTTTTTGGAACACTTTGATACCCAGGGAATCACCATACGCAAAGGGGACGTTCGCGTCCTTGGCAAACGTCCCCTAGAAGACTAAAATGGCGGGAGAATATGGGAATCGAACCCACCGAGGATAACCCTTGTTACCCCCCTGACAGGTTTGAAGCCTGCGGAGCCCACCAGGAACTCAGATCCTCCCTTGCATCCTTATTGTACCATAACTTCTCTCGTTTTCAACTAAAACGGACACTTATTTCATCAGGTAACAAGACCTGTTGCCCTTGGGCGTCTTCAACAAGAAGGCGCCCATCTGCTAAGACTTCCTTAGCAATTACCAACCTGCATTCTTCCCCTTGAATCACAGTAATGGTACGGTCCAAAAAATTTCCATACTTGCGAAATAAATAGGAAAGCTCTTGTCTACTTTCTTGGGCCAAGGAAAATCCCAATTCTACTCCAGAGAGGGCTAAATCTAAAATGCCCAGGCGTGGCCAGTAGCAATTAGTGATCTCTTGTAGGGAGATGGGTTTCCCTCGAAAGGGAGAGTGGGGCTTATTTACATTGAGACCGACCCCTAAAATCACCCAGCGTTCACCTTCGTGAACTACGCTTTCCGAGAGGATGCCCCCAAGTTTTCTCTCCCCAACCATAAGATCATTAGGCCACTTAACCTTTAAATCGGGCACCAAAGTCCTTAAGGATTTCACTAAGCCTAGACCTACGGTCAAGGGTAGAATCCCTAGTGGAAAATCTTGGGGAGCAATCTGCAACACGCTAAAAGTGAGGGAGGATTGATCCCCATCCCAACTCCTTCCCCGCCGTCCGCGCCCAGCAGTTTGCTGTAAGGCCCATACAACAGTACCTGGAACACAGCCTCGGGCAATTAGTTCTTTACCATAGCTATTAGTAGAAGGTAGAGTGGGATAGATTTGGAAAAGATTGACTGAATTGGTCATTTTAGTACTCCCTTGAAAATGCGCCACAAGAGCGATATAATTTTATTATTGAAGAACAAAGGAGGATTATTATGCAAGCCAAAAAACGCTTAGTAGCTGTAGTCTTAATCCTAACCGCGTTGGTGGCTTTTAATGTCGTAATAGGCCACCTCTTGCCCAACCAAGTGTTAGGAGCAGAAGAAGAAGTACAACAAACACCAAGTACAACAAATACACCCATTCCCTTATTAACTGATAACCCCTATATTATTGCGGATATAGCTGAACTAGCTAGTCCCGCAACAGTATTTATCTATGTGGAATGGCCTACGCCTGATCAAACACAGAGAAGGACAATTCCTCAGGACCCCTTTAGTATGTTTTTTGATTTTTGGTTTAACGATCCCTTTTTCACTCCTCAACCAAGGTCTCAAACTAGTGCCGGGTCGGGCTTTATCATTGACGAAAGTGGGATTATCCTCACTAATCAACATGTGGTAGGCAATCAAGGAGAAAACCAGACCATCAAGATAGTTGTGGATGCCCCAGGCCTTGAACGGGAATATGAAGCGGAAATCCTTGGTGCAGATAGTACCCTGGACTTAGCTGTGTTACGGATCACTAATGGTAATGACCACAGTTTCCCGACCGTGCCCTTAGGTGATTCAGATAGTTCCAGAATTGGAGAGTGGACCATTGCTATTGGTAACCCCTATGGACAAGATTTCGAACACACGGTAACTGTTGGCGTTTTGAGTGCTAAAGGCCGTGAAATCACTATTATGAGTAGAGAGACTGGTACCACCCAAGTCTACAAGAATCTCATGCAAACTGATGCGGCAATTAACAGGGGCAACTCTGGCGGGCCCTTACTCAACATCAAAGGAGAAGTCATCGGGATTAACACTGCGGTTCACTCTCAGGCCCAAGGAATTGGCTTTGCCATTCCCATTAATGTGGCTAAAGATGTTTTAGATGAGTTAATCACAACCGGTGGTGTGAAACACGAATTAGAGCCGAGGGCTTGGGTAGGTATTTATTATGGAAACCTCGATGACAGTGTTGCTAAACAATTACGCATTCCCGACGAAAAGGGTGTAATTATCATGGATGTTGTGCAGGGTTCTCCTGCAGATGAGGCCGGACTCCAACCTTGGGATCTATTAAGACGTATTGACAATCAAGATATCTATGAACTAGACGATGTGATCGAAATAATGAGTAATCATGCACCGGGTGACGAAGTATTATTCACCATCTACCGTGAAGGCCAGGTCCATTTGATTACTGTCACTTTAGGTAATATGCCCGCCCATCTCCGTCAATAGTCTGTATGTAATCGCGCAACAACCCTACTTTTGTAGTAGGGTTGTTTTTTAATCATTTTAAACTTACTGTTTAGGGTAGCGGATTACTTCAACTTCCACAAAGTCCAAAGGGCCACCAACTGGCATGAAGGGTTTACGCACCCGCACGATCACTCGGTTCAAATCATAGACTTCCAAAATTTGTTCCGCGATCCGATCCGCCAACACCTCAATAAGCTGAAATTCCTCTTCTTCCACAATATCCTTGATCATAGTATAGGCATCGAGGGGATTAAAACCAAACTCCGAATCATCACTACCCCCATAGGGAAGGTCACAATAAACCTCTAAATCCACTTCAAACTTTTGCCCTAGCTCACGTTCCGCGGCAAAGGCACCATGATACCCATAAAAAACCATGTTTTTCAGCAAGAGCCGATCAGACATTGTGTAACCCCCCCACTAAACTTCGCCCACAACTGGTTCTTGACCGGGATGTCTCCTTTGGTCGCTACGGGTTTGGGCAGCCACTTCTTCTTTATATGCAGTAGTAGCTTGTTCGGTTACTTCAACTTGCGCTTCTCTCACAATTTCTTCTCCAGCCATTAGGGCTTCAAATTCTTCCCGAGTCAAAGTCTCGTATTCTAAGAGAGCTTCTGCCACAGTTTCTAATTTATCACGATGTTCATCAAGGATCGCCAGTGCTTGATCATGGCTAGACTCCACAATTCGTCTTACCTCTTGGTCAATGGCGGCCGCCACTTCTTCACTATAGTTACGATCCCTAGAAATATCACGACCAAGGAAAACCAAATCTTCACCATTAGGTCTTCCAAAGGTTAGGGGTCCTAGCCGATCGCTCATCCCCCACTCCATGACCATCTTTCTAGCAATGCGGGTCACCCGCTCTAGATCATTTTGAGCCCCGGTGCTAATCTCGTTGAGGGCCAACTCTTCGGCAGCACGACCACCGAGGAGGTTAACCAACTCGTCTAGTAGCTTAGAGCGGCTAGTAACAAAGCGCTCTTCATCCGGTAACATCATAGTATAGCCACCCGCGGAACCTCGGCCCACGATGGTTATCTTATGAACCGGGTCACCATGTTCAGAAAAATGGGCCACAACTGCGTGACCAGCTTCATGATAAGCAAAGACCTTGCGGTCTAATTCACTCAAAATACGACTCTTCTTTTCCGGGCCCATTAAGACCCGGTCAATTGCTTCTTCAGTATCTGCCATGGTGATAACTTTTCGATTAGCCCGAGCAGCCAAGATAGCAGATTCATTAAGCAAGTTCTCTAGATCCGCCCCAGAAAAACCTGGAGTTCTTCTAGCTAAAACATCCATGTCAACTTCTTCTGCCAAAGGCTTGTTTCGAGCGTGTATACCTAGAATCGCTTTACGTCCTTGGAGATCGGGACGATCTACTACAACCTTCCGATCAAAACGTCCAGGACGCAACAGGGCTGGATCCAAAACGTCAGCACGGTTAGTAGCTGCCATCACGATGATTCCAGAGTTACCTTCAAAACCGTCCATCTCAACGAGAAGTTGGTTGAGGGTTTGCTCCCGTTCATCATGACCTCCACCAAGCCCTGCACCCCTTTGACGTCCAACGGCATCAAGTTCATCAATGAAAATAAGGCAAGGGGCATTCTTCTTGGCGTTATCAAAGAGATCTCGCACCCGAGAGGCACCAACACCAACAAACATTTCTACGAATTCCGAACCACTAATGCTGAAGAAAGGTACACCAGCTTCACCAGCAACAGCCTTAGCTAATAAGGTTTTACCGGTTCCTGGAGGCCCTATTAACAAAACACCTTTAGGAATTTTAGCACCAAGATCACTAAACTTTTTCGGGTGCTTGAGAAACTCCACAATTTCCACTAGTTCCTGTTTCGCTTCATCCACACCAGCCACATGGTCAAAGGTTATTTTAGGTTTGTCCTCTAAGTGAAGACGAGCCCTACTTTTACCAAAAGACATGGCCCGATTATTACCACCTTGCATCTGATTCATAATAAAGAGCCAGACTAGGGCCAATAACACCACAAAAATGATGTTAGGCACCAAGGCCACCCACCAAGGCGGAGTTGGCGGTAATTCCGCTTCTAATTGAACATGATGGGCTTCTAAGCGATCAGCAATATCAGGCATTTTACCAACTGGAACTAAGACCGTAAAAGCGGTACCGTCCTTGAGTTTACCGTCTAAATGCTGTTCCCCGACCATCCTTGCAGAAGCAACTTTATTTTCATCAATATATTGTAGAAACTCAGAATAATAAAGCTCTTTAGCTGAGCTTCCTGGTGAATAAAGGTTGCTTACAATAGAAACCGCAATAATAGCAATTAGCAAGTATAAACTAATACCACGTAGGAATTTATTCAACTTTTGCCCTCCCTTTCTAAAATAAAGAGCATGAACAGAGCATACGTCACCCTATTATAACACGAGAGTTTAGGCGTGACAATAACTAAGGCGCACCACCTCAGTGGTTTGTTCCCCTAGGGCACCAAGGGCACTTCGCCTTCCGGTGGGAATCCACAGAATCCCCCGCTGATCACAAATAAGAGGTAAATAATCCCTTTGCTCCAAAGGAATTTGCATGTCAATAAAAAGGTCTTTCACTTTTTTTGAACCAGTTCCTCCAAAGAGTTGTAAACGATCCCCCTCGACCCGCGGCCGCACAATTAAGGGAAAAGCCAGATCAGCAAGGTCAAAGTCTTCTGAGTGCGCTGCCCGAGGTGGTAACTGATCGAGGGGAAAAAGTTCAGCGGTGATCACAAACTGGCCTACTTGAATCGCACCAGGCACAGGAAGTTCTTGGGGTAGCCACTTTTCACCCTGAAAGTTCCCTACGAAAATCCAATCCCGCGTAGCAGAAACCTCCACTCCAGGTAAGGAAAGCTGAAAAGAGGTGTTTTGGGTTAGTTGTAAGCGCCATCCTTCAATATGGGTGAAACCAATTCGCAACAGATGACCCTGGTGGCTCATGAGTAGTTTCCGTAATATCCTCCGTTGTAGAGAGATTGAAAGTCCCCTAAACAACGCCCGGGGAAAAACCACCTGTCCGCCACTATAATGCATATGTTCGCCACAGATTTGTTCCACCTGACGATCTAGTTCTAAGTCATCCTCGTGAACCAACTGGGCCAGTTGTACTAACTGGGTGGTAATTTGTGGGTTATATTCTTCCTGAAGCAAGGGTAAGAGCTCCTGGCGCACCTTATTTCTTAGATAGATTGGTTGGAAATTGGTGGGATCTACGACAAAAGGCACTTCAAAGTCCCTACAATAGTGGAGGATTTCCTCTTTAAAGACGGTTAATAGGGGACGAATGAAGAACCCTCGCTGAGCAGGAATGCCCCCAAGCCCATGTAACCCACTACCGCGTAATACTCGCATTAACATGGTTTCCGCTTGATCATCCCCATGATGGGCTAAGGCTATACGCCCGTAACCATGTTGCTTCGCACATTCTTCCATAAGTTTATAGCGAATTGTGCGAGCCCCTTGTTGCTTAGACTCACCGCTTTTTTCCAAATAGCTGAGAATATCATAGGAAACGATGTGGGCCGGTACCCCTTGTTTGCTA
>JAAZLB010000020.1 GCA_012799535.1 Bacillota bacterium
AAAACATAGTGTTCGAGATCGATGCTAATTTGTACTTGGCTATCTGCAGGACGCAATACTAATTCTACTAGATTAGGCTGATCTAAGGTAACTTGAATTGTTTGTGGGCTGTTTTGAAACCGCACAACGCCTTCAGTATCTAAAAGCAGTACTGTAAGTTCCCATTGTCCGATGGGCATGGGAATGGTGGTGCTAAATTCATTTTGATGTAGGGGAACAACCTTGTCCACAATGTGTTTGCCCCTACTCAACACGATTCGGGCCTCCACTAATTCCCCTTTAGGGGTTCCGTCGCCTAGAATACCTAGCACAGTAACGGGAGTTTCTTTGGGAAGGAGCGATGGTGGGGAGCAAGCACTAAGGGAAAGCATCAAGAATAGCAGAAGCGCTACAAGAAGAAGCTGAATATTTGGCTTTCTAATGAACATTTTTGCCTCCTTATCCCTGGGTGCACCTTAATTATAGCAAATTCTTTTGTTAAATGGAACACATAAATACAATATTCTGAAAATTACGAGGTGGTTTTTGTGCGAGCGGAGTTGATCATGATTGGCACTGAATTATTATTAGGAGAAGTGGTAGATACTAATGCGTCTTTCTTGGCTCAGAGATTAGCCCAATTAGGCATAGATCTGTTTTATAAATCAACAGTAGGTGACAATCTTACTAGGGGTCAAGGGATACTGGAATTAGCTTTAGAACGGTCGGATTTGTTGATTATTAGTGGGGGACTAGGACCTACTGATGATGATTTGACCAGAGATATGGTTAGTCTTGTAACCAAGCGAGAATTAGTGGAAGACCCTAAGGTAGAGGAAGATTTGAAGGCTTGGTTTCAGGAACGGTATGGGGCTAACACCAAGGTCCCAGAACACAATCGGAAGCAAGCTTTTTTCCCAAAAGGAAGCAAAATCCTTCCTAATCCTGTGGGAACTGCCCCAGGCTTCTGGTTAGAACTAGATGGAAAGATTGTCATAGGGCTGCCTGGGGTACCATCTGAGTTGCAAACTATATTTATGGAAAGTGTAGAGCCCCTCTTACAGGTGAAAAGTTCAGGAAATAGGCTATTCACTAAAAACCTTAACTTTGTGGGAATTGGCGAATCTCGCTTGGAGGAACTTCTTCAGGATCTACTGATCAAGCAAAGCAATCCAACTATTGCCCTCTACGCCTCAGGGGGAAAAGTGAGAGTCCGTCTCACCGCTAAAGCTTCCTCAGAAAGGGCGGCTTTAGAACTGATTGAACCCTTCTCTAAAGAAATTCAAGATCGCACTAAAGGACATTTTTATGGTTTTGATGGCCAAACATTAGAGGAAGTGGTAGGACTACAATTAATTCGAACGGGCCAAACTATTGCCCTTGCAGAATCTTGTACAGGTGGTCTTGTTAGTAATCTTTTGACTAATGTACCTGGTAGCTCCGCTTATTTCCTCAGAGGTTATGTAGTCTATAGTAACCAAGCAAAACAAGAGGATCTGGGAGTGCCTGAGGAGATCTTGCAGAAATATGGTGCTGTAAGTCCCGAAACAGCCCAGGCCATGGCAGAGGGTGTCCGTAAGAGAGCAGGAACAGATTTTGGTCTCGCCTTAACTGGTATCGCAGGACCGGGGGGTGGCACTTCAGAGAAGCCTGTGGGTTTAGTATACATTAGTCTAGCTTCATCAGGCGATACTATTGTGCAAAGGCATTTGTGGCGGGGAACAAGGGAGCAGATCAAAAACAGAAGCGCTTTAGCTGCTTTACATTTACTGTGGAAGCAAAGCCGCCCTTAAGCTGAAGGGGGAAAAATCGTGGGGCGCCAACCAACGAAGGATCGCCAGAAGCAATTTCTTTTTGTCTGTTTAGGAGCCCTACTTTTTATTAACCTTTTTTCTAGTACTGATTATCACTTCTTATCTGTGGTGGTCAATTTACAAATGAAATTCGGTTATCCGCCCCGGACTAGCCTGTTGATTCCGCCTATTGGAGAGGTGAGGGCTAATACCCATTGGCTACCTCTTCGTTTGAGCTTAGAACTTAAGAACGTGAATCTTTCTTTATTGAGAGGCATTGTTTTTTCTAATCCTGAAACAATCGAACCAATTCTTAGAGAATTAGAGTCAGGCGTTCGCCAGTTGATCACTTATTTTGTGATCAAGTTGTTAGCCCTCGGGCTGGCGGGGGCAGTATTTTCCCTGTTTTTCATAGGTGTTAGGGAGCAAAGAACATTGGCTATTGGTGCCATATGGGGAGCAGTTGTCATTGCCCTTTTGGTGGGGGTACTCTATTGGAGTTATGATTTACAGGCCTTTGAAAAACTAGAATACGAGGGCATAATCGAAGCGGCTCCCTGGGTGTTAAACTTAGCCTGGCAAGCCCTTGCCCAGGTGGAAGAGTTGGGAGCTCGGGTGCAAGTTTTAGCTCGCAATCTTTACTCCGCTCTAGAACAATTGGAGAGTTTAGGTCCTATCGGCATGGTGGAAGGGGATCTTGTGGCAGTACATGTCTCGGATATCCATAATAACCCAGTGGCTTACGATTTTCTAAAACAAGTGATTGAGAGTTTTCCTGTAGATTTGGTATTGGACACGGGGGATTTAACCGATTGGGGCACAGCTCTGGAAGCGGAGGTCACCAAGCGCATCGAAGCGTTACAAATACCGTATGTTTTTGTCTCTGGTAACCATGAATCACCAGAAGTGCTAACCCGCCTTGGAGCGATTCATAATGTTACTATTGTGGATCACTCTGAAATAAACTTGTTTGGCTTAAGAATAGCCGGAGT
>JAAZLB010000181.1 GCA_012799535.1 Bacillota bacterium
GGTGCCCTTAGATGTGGATAAAATCAACTCCGATCTGAAGCGTCGCCAAGGGGGCTTTGGGCGAGGTGGACGTATGGCCATCGAAGGGGACCAGATCCGATTTATTGGTGGTGTAAGGGGGGGCGTGACCTTAGGTAGCCCCTTGGCTTTTGTAATTGAAAACAAGGACTATTCTAACTGGCTAGATTATATGGATCCCATTCAACCACCTAAAGCTGGTCGGGAAGTAACTAAGCCCCGCCCTGGTCATGCCGATTTAAGTGGGGCTTTAAAATATGGGTTTAGGGATGATTGTCGCCCGATTTTAGAGCGGAGTAGTGCTAGGGAAACCGCGGTACGAGTGGCCATGGGTAGTATTTGCGCCCAGCTTTTGGAGCACTTTGCTATCACTTCCAGAAGCCATGTGCTAGCCATTGGCGGGGTGTCTTTAGAACACCAAGACTATGCCTTCAACGACTTAATTGAGGCGGATCAATCTGATGTCCGCTGTATTGATCAAAGAGTGGCCACTAAGATGCGCGAAGCGATCAGAGAAGCGCAAACAGCAGGTGATTCCCTAGGTGGTCTCATTGAGATAATTATTCGCGGTGTGCCAGTTGGTTTAGGCTCCCATGTGCAATGGGATCGTAAATTAGACGCGCGGCTTGCAGGTGCACTTATGGGTATTCAAGGTATTAAAGCTGTGGAAGTGGGAGCAGGTATGGCTAGCGCCCATGCTTGGGGCTCTCAATTTCACGATCCAATTCATTACAGTGAAGATGAAGGCTTTTATCGGACTTCTAACAATAGTGGCGGTATTGAAGGGGGAATTTCTACAGGAGAAGATCTTGTTCTACGGGTAGCTATGAAGCCCATTCCCACCTTAAGAAAACCCTTACCTACTGTGGATCTAAGTACGTATGGGTCTAGCGTAGCTTCAGTGGAGCGGAGTGATGTCTGTGCAGTGCCTGCTGCCTCTATTGTGGCAGAGTTAGTAGCAATTACGGTAGTGGCCGATGCTTTTTTAGAGGTCTATGGATCCGATTATTTAGAGGAGATTAAATCAAGATGGAACAGCTACGTGTAGAGGTGGAGAGTGGAAGCTACAACATTTACTTGGGGGCCGAAGTGTGGGCCTTAGTGGAATCCTTTGGGCAAAATTACACAGAAATCATTGTGGTCACCGATGCTACAGTAGATTCTCTGTATGGTGAACGCCTACCCTTCCCTAAATACAGATTACCCATCGGTGAAGCCCAGAAAACTCCCGCTAACGCCTTGAAGCTTGTGGGAGAACTGGCGGATCGGGGTTTGGATCGCCAAAGTTTGCTCGTCGCCCTCGGGGGCGGGGTTGTAGGTGATCTAGTTGGTTTTGCCGCCTCCATTTATTTAAGGGGTATAGCATATGTGCACATTCCTACCACCTTATTAGCCCAGGTAGATAGTAGTGTGGGAGGTAAGACGGGAGTGAATCTACCCCAAGGTAAAAACTTAGTGGGTACCTTTTATCAACCTCGAGGGGTGTTCATTGATCCTGAAGTGCTAGAAACCCTCCCCCCACGGGAGTTAAGTAATGGTTTAGCTGAAATGCTTAAATACGGGATTATTCACGATCCAGGCCTGTTTCAAGTAGTGAGGGATGGTCTAGAGGATTTTTATAGATGTGATCCTCAACTCCTAACACCAATTATTAAGCGTTGTTGTGAGATCAAGGCCCACATTGTAGCTCAAGATGAGTTAGAACAAGGGACTCGAAAACTACTTAATTATGGTCACACTTTTGGCCATGCCTTAGAGATGCTCACCGGTTATGAGGTGTATAGCCATGGGGAAGCGGTTTTACTAGGTATGTTGCTGGAAACACGCCTGGCCAAGGCTCTAGGGCTTTTGGATAGGACTAGTTTTACAGAAATCGTAGAAGGTCTAGGTAAGGCTAAAGAACTAGCTAATTTGAATGTCCCTCTACCTAGCTTTAGCCAGGAGCAACTTATTTCCGCTTTACTCCATGATAAGAAAAACCGTCAAGGTCGCATTTCCTTCATTCTTCCTAGGGAAATAGGTAAGTTAGAAGAAGTTCTGCTTACCCCAGAAGAACTACAAGCTCTGCTAGAAAGGGTGCTTGAGCCGTGAAAGTGTACGCCGTAATAGGTACACCCTTGCAACATAGTCTATCTCCCCTATTGCATAATTCTCTTTTAGAAGCTTGGGATTTACCCTATGTTTATATCCCTTGGGAGATTTTCCCCCA
>JAAZLB010000182.1 GCA_012799535.1 Bacillota bacterium
CATAGTTATGCCAAATGTAGGTGTTTAGAAGATACGCACAGGCTACAAGAACCATGGCTAAATAGGGATCTAGTTTCTTTCTGGTTTTTGAGGCCTCCAATTGCTCTTTTTGTTTAGCTTCTTCCGCTAAAATCCCTGGTAAACCCAGTTTATTAGTTGTTCGTGTTGCACCAGGCACAAGGCCCAGAGGAAACACTGCACGCCCTTCCACAAAAGTATGAGCAGGGAGACTATCAAGTTCCCAAACTATTTCTGTAGGCGAAATAATCTGGACCTGACCTTGGAGTGGTCCGTACCCCCAGGCACCAATTTCTTCGATGGAAGCACCACTAGGTAAGGTGAGAACTACCCGCACGTGGTCCCGTGGTTTTTCCCATTCTTTCCCCACAAATTGATAGTAAAACTCTGCCACATCATTATGTTTGAGAATTACATTATCTAGAGTATAGCTTAGTTGGAAGACGCGAATTTCATCTGTCGCCTCAAAGCTCCAATCCACATAAACCTCATTTTTCTTAGTCTTCACAAAATATGTACCGGCAGGGCCAGGCGAATCCCCCTCAATTTGGGTGTACATAACGCCCTTTTCAGAGACTACTATATCACGCAACTCCACTCCGCGACTGGTGTCAAACCATTGAAACATCCCCGTATAAGTTCCGTCAAATCGTACTGTATGCTCTTCAGTTACCCGGACCACACCATCTGCTCCCACCTGTGCTTCCATATGCAAATCTAGCAGGTGATAATTACGGGCCTCAACCGAAAAAGGGGTAAAGAGAAGCACTAGAACTAAACACAAGTAAAATAAACGCTTCATGCTGTAGCCTCCTTCGCTCAATCTACCTAATGGAAAATTCGGTTACCCGATTTCAAATCCTGCCTTAATGAGTTATTATCAAAGAAGAACAAGAAAACTCGAGGTGGAATACTAGTGAGTACTATTTTAGTAGCCCTAGGCGGCAACGCCATCTTACAACCAGGGCAAAGGGGAACATACGAAGAGCAACTACAAAATGTGCAGATCTGTAGTGAAAGGTTAGCTGAACTAGTGGGGGAAGGTTACAAATTAGTGGTCACCCATGGTAATGGTCCCCAAGTGGGTAACTTACTAATCCAACAGGAGCGCGCCACGGACTTAACCCCATCTCTACCATTACATACTTGCGTAGCCCAAACCCAGGGTCAAGTTGGATTATTACTCCAATTGTGTCTAGATAACGCCCTAGGTTCCCAAGGGTTAAATGTCCAAAGTACCGCACTGGTCACCCGTACCCTAGTAGATGGGGATGATGCAGCATTTAAACAACCAACTAAACCGGTGGGTCCCTTCTTCTCAGAAGAATACGCCCAAGCTAGGATGAAACTTGGGGAGACTTGGATTGACGACAGCAAGCGGGGCTGGCGACGGGTGGTTCCCTCGCCCCAACCAAAAAAGATCTTGGAATTAGAATCGATCAAATGTCTACTAAAACAGCATAAAGTGGTCATTGCTGTGGGGGGAGGGGGAATCCCCGTGATCGAACAAGAAAACCAAATCGTAGGCGTGGATGCGGTAATTGATAAGGATCTAGCTAGCTCATTGCTTGCTCAAGAATTAAAACTAGAGACCTTTGTCATTTTAACCGATGTTGAGTCAGTTAAACTTAACTTTGGACAAGCTCAGGAGACTAGCATATCTTGTCTGTCAGTGGATACGGCAGAAAAATACCTCTGTGAGGGCCAATTCGCCGTTGGTAGTATGGCACCGAAAATTCAAGGAGCGATCAACTTTGTCAAAGCTGGGGGAAAAAGAGCCCTAATCACTTCTTTTGAGCAACTAAAACCCGCCCTCCAAGGGAAGGCGGGGACGGTTATTAGGCAAAATTAAGGGGTTCTAGATGACGTCTTAGATGGGTAGAAAGGAAATCATCGTACATAGTCTCATGCTTTGCTAAAGTTCTATATATTGCTTCTTTCAGCACAGGGTCTTGCAACATAAAGCCATAGGTTATGTGCAAAAGCTGCCTTGCATCATCTTGATTAAGTAAATCTGGTAGTTGCGTATCTGAAAGTTCATCCAGCAGGGGAATATTAGCCACATCAAGGCTAACTTGATAATAGTTTTTAGCCTTTTCAAGGGAGTTGAGGGCGGTTGCATGTAATTTACGATACAAGTTAGGATCTACCGTAGCGATAACTCGCACCGCTTCTAGCCAATTGGTTCCCGCGGTCTTCACATGACATCTTTCTCCCACGTATTTACCGATAATGGGAAACACGCTAAACTTGTCACTTCCTGAGTGAATGCTTAGTTTGTACCCAAAGTGTTCCGCGATCTCCCCGTGAACCACAAATTCCCGTTCAAACTGCTCCAAATCCCCTAGATAATCTATGCCCTTTTCAAAAGAACCACAGAAGCGTGGTGCGATGCCAGCAATTTCAATACCCCTTCTGGATAACTCGTTAGCCACAAAAAAGTGGTCCTGAGGAGTGGTGGGTGTACCAACCTCATCAATGCTAATCTCAAAATCGAGGGCCCGATCTAACTGGGAAATCACATCTTTGTATACTTGTTCCATAAAATTGAGGGCAGGATGGTAAGTCAGAATCATACGGTAATAGTGTTCTTCTCCAATTTCGATAGCAGTACCATTTTCAAGGTAATGGGTACGCTTTTTATAAAGCTCCTCATATTCTGAGCGAAAATCCTGGGGTAATAGGGCATAACGTGCTAGTACCTCATCAGTGCCCATCTTTGCTATACCATCATCAATATGTTCGGAACAATCCAAAGTAATCATACTAAAACCTAGTTCAAGGGCAACTTTAATATCTTCGATTCTCTTTAGATGATCCCCATCTGCCCCAAAGCCACCTTCGTAACCAGTTTGAAATACTGCCCAAGAGGCCGCATCAAGCACATCTTGGTAGGTTCTATTGGTCAATTGCAATTCTCTCATGGATTGCTGGGCCAAGACTGGCCTCACCTTGGTATTTTTAATAGCTTTCAGATGCCCAGGTGATGCCAAACCAAGGCGATCCCCAAGACCCATAGATACTCCACTGGATCCAAAGGGTTGAGGGGCGGTCCAAGGAAAGAGTCCCCGTAATACTTGAGCATTGTGTGCACTAAGGGGAGCCTTTTTTACTGGAAAAGCTCCTATAGTAGAGACTTTGCCCTCAAAAGAATCCGTAGCCAAATTGTTCCCTACAATAACCAGCGACTTGTCTAGTTCTTCCTTAACCAAAAACAATAGGCTACCATCCACCTCTTGAAGAGACTCCTCATAGACCCCAGGAACCTGTTGATTTTTTAGTCCTTTTTTTAGTTCCCCTATATTTCGTGCATTCTCTACAATTTTACGCCAATTTGACAACACTATTCCTCCTTGGGCATTAAAGATATTGTTTTTTCTAAGTCCGTTACGGATGCCAACTCCCCAATTCTTAGCTAAAATCCCTCTCCAAGGCCCACAGACCTAACGCTGGATTGCTAATAAAAAATACTTCTTCCCCATCAACTAGGTTATATCCGTCCTTGAGTAGGCTAGGATTATAGATCTGCACTGCCTCTTGATAGGGCATATATTGATAGTTTACGCCTTGGATCTCTGCTTCCGTTAAATGCTGCACCGCATAGGTGATCTTAAATCTACCATCAGAAGAACCGTGGATTAAGTGGGCCGCAACAGACAAATTCTTACCTAACTCTTCATCAGTGGCAACAAAATTCAAGATCTCATCCCGATCCTTATATCCATAGGCACGAATTAGACGATCAATATCCAAATCCTCACCAAAAGAACGTACCCCTGGTGCCATAATCAAAAGTTCACCACCATCGGCAATAGCCATGCGGGTGCGATAGACAGCCTTATTTCCAAGCCAAGTGCTTCTAAACTCTTTGGGATCCAAGTAAACAACGACTTTTTCTAACGGTTTACTCAATAGATCCAAATTACATGCTTGGCTTTTGGCTACTGCTTGCGTAAACACTTCCCGCTCATTTCCTATAAATAACCCTTGTAAGGTTGTATTCTGATTCCTTGTTTCCGTGACTGTGAGAATATAGGCGATTGGTAAATCCTTGAGAAAATTCTCTTCCGCATAATCAAACACCTTACGTACAGGTGAATAATCCCGCCCCATCATCTTTTCCATGCCATAAACGGCACCTAGAAAGTGGGATTTATCAATTATATCCTTTCCGCCACAGCCCACCACAATATTCTTGGTATAGTTAGCCATACCCACTACTTCATGGGGAACAACTTGCCCCACAGATAGGATCAAATCGTAGCCGCCGTTCAGGATCTCTCTATTAATATCAACCGTTATAGAATAATCCAAAAGTCCCTCTGAAACTTGGGAAACGAAATCACCTGGTACCACTCCCACTTGCTCAACATCGGTACGCCAGTGATGATCCAAATAGACTTCTAGTGGTATGTCCGCGCCAAAAATCCGCTGCTTCTCCTCTATAGTCATGGGTACGTGAGTACCCAAGGCTGGGAGAATTTTAACTTGGGCCGGTCGGACTAAATGATACAACATGTTTGTAATTGGTCCAGCTAAACTGTGGGCCCGAGTACCATCTGGCGGGATAATTAACACCTTCTCTAACTTAACTGGGTAGTTTCCCAGCCATTCCTCAAGCACCCTTTCAACAGTGGCCAAACTAATAGGTCCATCTTTATAGAAACAATTTTCCAAGGCGACTCACCACCCTAACGTACTCTCATAATTTTCCAAATACCGCCTAAACCTTTTACCGTATTGCCGATGTCGCTCTTCATGGGGCATGATGGTTCCCATAAGGGGAGGGGTATATTCCCTAACATGTTCGAGTGCACCACTGGCCTGCAAAGCGAACAAGGCTGCACCAAGTGTAGATTCATGAACATTACCAGTGGTAGTCAATTTCGACCCGAAAATATCTGCTGCCATTTGAGACCAATAAGGGGAATGAATTATTCCTCCACTGAGGCGAATGTCCACTGGCAGGGATGCAACCTTCTGCAATTCTAAAAACGATTGGTACAACGTGAAAAGAATTCCCTCTAAAACTGCATTATAGAGATGTACCACCGTGTGTTCCGAAGTCAAGCCTACAAACCCTCCTGTACGGTTTTCTTGCCAACCGGGGGCCCTTTCGCCATAAATAAAGGGAAAGAAGAGGGGGCCTGAGTCCACAGGTAGCTTACTTGCCTCACGAGCCAAGTGCTCATGATCATCATTGTCTAAGCTAAATTGCCGCATAAACCACTCTAAGTTGCTAGTGGCGTGGGTAGCCACTCCCGCTAGACGCTGTCCATCCACAAGA
>JAAZLB010000183.1 GCA_012799535.1 Bacillota bacterium
AGATAGTGCAAAGGCAACTTAATCAGTAAGCACGCGAAAACTAGCCAGAGACGCCCTTCCCGTTCGTTAGCACTAGGAATTAACCACAAAAAAACTAACGCCCCGTAATATGGTAAGGATAGCCGTAGGCCAATCACACTGGTTAGACCAATCGATACCATGGACAAGGGAAATAGGCTAGCTAGTCGACTACGGCCACAGACTCGCCACACCCCCAAAAAAGCTAAACCAAAAGGCCATAGTTCCCCGAAGATGGCTGCTCTTCCCAGAAGAAAGCCTAAGAAACCCCAACTGAGAGTGGAATGGGCAAAATTAATCCCAAGCTCACTCAGTTTGAGGTTTTCCTTGTTTAGCCCGGTAGGTAAAGATAGGATTCTTGCCACGGTATCAACTCCATCCCTAGTTGATCCTAGCGTATCAAGTTCTAAACCCCAGACATGTCGAAGTTAGTGAATTCCCTAATTTAGTTTTCTAATTTTTCCGCTAAATAACTAAAAACCCTACAAAATTTGTAGGGTTTTATATTTCATCATGGTAGCGGCGGCTGGATTTGAACCAGCGACTCTACGGGTATGAACCGTATGCTCTGACCAACTGAGCTACGCCGCCGTGACATGATTTATTATACAGAGGCCTTGTTCCAAAGTCAAGGGTTAAAACAGATGGTTTTGAAGAATAAAAGATGCAAAGACCACGGAGACCATGGAGATTAATTTGATTAAGATGTCTAAGGATGGTCCTACCGTATCCTTAAGTGGATCGCCCACAGTGTCACCGGTGACCGCTGCGTGGTGGGCATCTGATCCCTTACCACCATAATGTCCTTCTTCAATATACTTCTTAGCATTATCCCAAGCACCGCCAGCATTGCCTGTGAAAACCGCTAAGGCGATTCCAGATAGCAAGCCGCCTGCCAGTAGACCTACAACCCCTTCTACTCCGAAAATTAATCCTACAAGAATAGGACTTAAGACCGCGATTACCGATGGTACAACCATTTCTTTCAGAGCCGCTTGGGTACAAATGTCTACACAAAGGGCATAATCCGGTTTGGCGCTTCCTTCTAAAAGACCGGCAATTTCCCGGAATTGACGACGGACCTCTTCCACAATCCGTTGGGCAGTACGACCAACTGCGGTCATGGTCATCGCACTAAAGACAAAGGGAAGCATGCTTCCTAAAAGCAAACCTGCTAACACATTGGTGTTAAGTACACTAAAATCTAAAACCAAATCCATGCCTAAATCATTAGCGATCAAAAACACCTGATCCCGATAGGCTGCAATCAAAGCCAAAGCCGCCAAAGCAGCAGAACCTATGCAGAAGCCCTTTCCAGTAGCTGCAGTAGTGTTACCTAAAGCATCCAAGGCGTCGGTGCGCTCCCGTACGATAGGTGGTTGATTACTCATTTCTGCAATTCCACCAGCATTATCCGCAATAGGTCCATAAGCATCAGTGGTCAAGGTGATACCCAGGGTGCTAAGCATGCCCACTGCAGCTAGACCTATCCCGTAAAGTCCAAGGTTGAAATTCCCTGCACCGCCAGCCACATAAAAACTAGCAATAATTGTGGCTACAATCAAGAAAGTGAAAGGTCCTAAGGAGCCCATACCCACTGCTAAACCTTGAATTACTACCGTAGCATGACCGGTTGTAGCACTTTCTGCAACTCGTCTGGTTGCAGAATATTGGGCAGAAGTATAAAACTCAGTGATCAAGCCAATCCCAATTCCACACAGCAAACCAAAAAGTACGGCAAAATACATACCCACATGAGCCCACCCTAGCAAAGATACTACTATAGGTAGGGTAACAATAGCAATTAAGGCAGCTGCCACAAAAACTCCCTTACGCAACGCTGCAAGAAGTTGCTTTTGACTGGCTTCTTCCCCAGTTTCCACAAAACGCATACCAAAGATGGAAGCTAATACTCCCACACCAGCAAGGGCAAGGGGTACGGTAACACCTGCCATTCCAAAACCAGCTGCAACAGCTAGTGCACAGGTAGCCACAATAGCCCCCACATAGGACTCATAAAGATCCGCACCAAGACCGGCAATATCCCCCACATTATCCCCCACGTTATCAGCGATAACCGCGGGGTTGCGGGGATCGTCTTCTGGAATACCCGCTTCTACCTTACCAACCAAGTCTGCCCCAACATCTGCAGCCTTAGTATAGATCCCCCCACCTACACGGGCAAACAGGGCCATGGAGCTTGCACCCATTCCAAAGTTTAACATGGTACTGGTGATAATCTGAATACGAGCGGTTTCTTCTAAACCTCGATAGAACCAGTTGAGAAAAAAATACCAAAAACTTAAATCTAAAAGACCTAAGCCAACCACGATCAACCCTGTTACTGCACCCCCAGCGAAAGCCACTCGCAAGGCGGTGTTCAAACTTGTACGAGCTGCATTAGCAGTACGAATATTGGCATGAGTGGCCATGGTCATGCCTACAAAGCCAGCTAAGGCCGAAAAGCCAGCACCTGAAATGAAGGCCCAAGGTACGAATGCATTAAGGTAGCCTAAGTAAACGAAAACGTATAAAATAGCAAACATAGCAACAAAAAACGCAATTACGGTGAGGTACTGCCGTCTTAGATATGCCTTAGCCCCAATCCGGATCGCTTCGGCAATTTCCACCATTTCCTCAGTTCCTTCGTCGTGTTTCATAACGGTACGCCAAAAGTAGACTACAGACACTAAAGCAACAATCGCACTGATAGGTGCTAGATAGATTAAAGACTGAGCCATTTTTTGAGCATCCTTTCTATAATTACAACAAATTGCTGATTATATTTCTACATTTTACCAACATATCCTCCCGTTTTTTAGTATAATAAGACCAACAATTAGGAGGTTAATTTTGTGCACAGATCTATACCGCTCATTTTAGTCTTATTGTTAGTACTCATTCTAGGCAACACCCCTCTGTGGGCCCAAGGTTTAGGGGAGCTGCCCCGCTTTAAGGGCCGAGTTGTGGAGGTTAGTTCTAGTGGACCCCTTCCTGGGTTCGAGGAACAATGGGAGACTCAGGTGGTTAAGATTCGCCTGAATTCTGGTCCCCACAAAAACCAAGATATTGTTATACTGAACACCCTAACAGGACATCCTTTTTTTGATTTGAGGGTTAAAAAAGGGGATCGAGTGGTCCTCCAAGGAGATTTCAGTGGACCTAGTGCCGAATACTATCTAGCGGACTACTACAGAGGTGGGCCCTTAATATTTATTAGCTTATTATTCGTTTTCTTAATTATGCTCATCGGAGGAAAACAAGGCCTCAAGGCCATTGTGTCCCTAGTGGTAATGGGGCTAGTGATTGTGACCATGATTTTACCCCTCATTCTCAAGGGTTTTAGTCCGATCTTAGTTACGGTTGGCTTATCTTCGGCCCTTACTGGTGTGTTCATCCTTTTTATTGGAGGTTACAGTAAAAAAACAGTAGCCGCTATTTGTGGTACTGTAGGGGGATTAGTAACATCGGGGGTTTTGGCTTATGTGGTTGGTAAGGCTAGTTATTTAACTGGTCTAGCTTCCGAAGAAGCACAAATGCTTCAATTCATGGATGCTTCCATCAATTTTCAAGGTTTGTTGTTTTCCGGCATGATCATTGGGGCCCTAGGTGCAATTTTAGATGTGGGGATTAGCATTGCCTCCGCAATGGAACAAATAAAAGAAGCCGATCCAACGACCGACTTCCAAACACTTTTCTCAAGAGGCCTCCATGTAGGTAAGGACTTAATTGCCACCATGTCCAACACCCTTATTTTAGCCTATGTGGGCTCCTCTTTACCCCTGCTATTACTCTTTCACACTAATCAAAGTTCTTGGGCTCAAGTCCTTAATTTTGACTTGATCGCTTCTGAGGTGGTACGAGCAATGACAGGAAGCATTGGCCTCACCCTAGCCATTCCCCTTACCGCCTTCGTGGCCGCTTTGCTCCTTGTCGATCCTGATCACGAAGGCCAAAATCTGAGCGACTAATTCATAAAGCTCCGGAGGAATCTCAGTTCCCACAGGGATTTGCCGTAGGCTTTCCACCAATTCCCGATCTTCATAGATGGGAACTGCACTCTCTTCTGCGATCTTCACAATCTTAGCTGCTAAAAGACCTTGCCCCGACGCAATCACCTCAGGGGCTTGGTTTTTTTGTAGGTCATAGCGTAAGGCAACTGCTTTTCGCATCACCAAATCCCCCTTTACGCGGGCCTTGTCGAATCACAAGTGAACTTGGTTCCCAGCCTCGGGACAATAATTCCCGTTCCAAGGCTGGTAACTCCTCACCCATAAATTCAGAACCCCCATCTTCTAACCACAAAGCAAGGCGAAGACGCTTACCCCATACTACCAACTCCCCCTCTACTAACCCGAAGCTAGCGGTGGGAATCTCCAGATCGATCCGGAAACCCTTTTCAGTTAAGGCACCTTCTTTTGATTGCTGTTCTGGAGAAATCCTCACCCAACTAGTATAAAGATCATCATTGAGTAGAAAAGGTAGAGCAAAAACATATTCTTTCCCTAAGGCCTGTCGGTTAACTAGGGTTTCTACAAACTGTTCTTCCACCACAAGTTTAACTAGGCGGCGGACAACTTCCTGATCCTGAGATTTAGTACTAAATTTATCCCGATTTTCCCAACGCGGTTCAGATAAGGCTTCTTTAAGTTCTAGTGACAATTCTTCCTGGATCCTGTAAATCGGTGCCTTTATTTCCTCCCGTGCACGCAATCCTTCCACCAATTCAACCATCTCTTTTATGAGGGGAAACTTAGCTTGTAACAGCAGCAAAGCCGTTTCTAACTGTCCCTTTTCAGCCCAGGGCAATAAGGTCCAAACCAACTTTTCTTGAAGAGGAAAACCACCTTTTACTAAGGCTTTAGCAACTTCTAAAGTGTCCGGAGTTGCAGGAATATTTAACTGTACCAACGCCTCTTCTAAGGAAGTCTCAATCAAGGGAACCTCCTGTGTTTGTCCTTGTAATCGAGATTCCATCATTTTGGTCATTAACAAGGTGCGGTCTGGGAGGATTTCTAAGCGCACCAAACTTCCCAAGGTCAACTCTGCTTGTTGTTCCTTAGTCAATTTAGCTAACGGTAGCTCAAACTCCCTATTGTCAACCATTAGAAAAACTGAATGGGGAGTGCTTCTCTTAATGGTGGCTAAAAGAGCATTACCTTCCTGGAACAACTCCATCAGTAGTTCCCCAGAAGCAAAGTTAAGAGGAAACTGAAGGTTGCCACCTATAAAGCTAATCTGCATGGCTTTCCACCCTACTCCCAATCCTTTAATAAAAGAACCACCTGTCGCAAACTGGGTCTCTTTCCATAAAGTAAAATCCCAATCCGATAAATTCTTGCGGAAATCCAAGCACCCACAACTACTGAAGCAACCAAAATTACAACTGAAGCGATTACTTGGTTCAATGGTGGATTCGCTAACACGATGCGAGCAAACATGACCATGGGTGATGTAAAAGGAATCAAAGAAGTAGCTACAGCAAAGGGACTATTCGGGTTGGTAAAAGAAATAAATGCAGCAATGAAACCTACTACAATTAGCATCATAATCAAGCTCACTACCTGGCTTACTTCTTCCACTCTAGAGACTAAGGCACCGCCTGCGGCAAAAATAGAGGCGTAAAAGAAATAGCCTAGAAGGAAATAAAGTCCAAACCATAACACGGTACTTAGGGGAATCGTGTCTAAAGGTGCAGTGACACCTAAAACGCCACCTAAAAGTCCCTTTTTGCCAATGGCGGTCATGAGCAATCCGGTACCAATCCAAATTAAAAACTGTAATAACCCCAAGGCTCCGACTCCAATAATCTTTCCAAACATGAGCTCTAAAGGTTTAACGGTAGAAACCATCACTTCCATAATCCTAGAGCTTTTTTCCTCCGCCACCCCAGAAGCCACCATGTTTCCATACATAACCAGAGCCATATAGATCATGAACAGTAAAAAGTAAGCCAAGATCATAGCCTGAGTATGGGCAACACTATCAATGTCAGTTCCATCCTCCCTCTGAGGCCCTATTTCCCTAACCCTCAGATCCACCCGTTGGAATAGGGTAGCCATATCCTCATGGGAAATACCAAGACGTTCCGCATTCGCTTTGGTCAAAGCCCGATTAACCATTCCTTCAATTTTAGTATTCACTGCCATATTCGAACCATCAGTTGTTACTAGAGTATACAAAGGTCCATCAATAAGCAGTAAACCGGTTAAGTTTTCTTCCAGGACTAAGCGATATGCTTCCCGTTCATCTAGCCCTTGCACCGC
>JAAZLB010000021.1 GCA_012799535.1 Bacillota bacterium
AAACTGTGCAAGGGGGATTAACACTTTGGGTCATGGGTACAGAAGGGGAGTTTAGTCAGATCAAAAATTGGCTAGAACCGGAGATCCTAGCCAATGACTTAGATTGGATTATTGAGCAAGTTACTTCGCGACAAGATTTAGTCAACAAGCTTGCCCTCGGTGATCTGGCTGACTTAATCTTAGTTGAAATAGACCTTGCAGAAGAGATTCATTACAACCAAGCTTTAGCCACCCTCTGGTCTAAAGGAGACGATAGTTCTTTGGGGGATTGTTTTTGGCCCTTATGGGAAGCACAACCTTTCCAAAAAAGCCTTGGCTTAGCCATACCTCGCTCGGGAAACGTGGACGAAGCCCGTCATCTCGTCACGGTACTCCGTCAGTTCGCACCATCCTTCAGGCCCTAGAAGCTGCTTCTACAGTGGCTTTTAAGAGCATGGCTATGGTCATCGGTCCAACTCCACCTGGTACCGGAGTGATGGCTTCTGCCACTTTTTTGACTTGCTCAAAGTCAACGTCGCCAACAATTTCCCCATCTACCCGGTTAATACCTACATCAATGACTACTGCACCTGGCTTGACCCAATCTTGTTGTACCAATTTAGGTCTGCCTACTGCGGCAATTAAGATGTCAGCCCGGCGGCATTCGGCCGCCACATCTTTTGTGCGGGAGTGGCAAATTGTTACCGTAGCATTCTCCCGCAAAAATAAGCTAGCTACCGGTTTACCCACAATATTGCTTCTACCGAGTACCACCACATTTTTTCCAGCAATTGATACCCCAGTTCGCTTCACTAATTCTACAACACCCGCGGGTGTACAAGGGACAAACCCTTCTTGCCCAATGTGCAGATTACCTACATTGATGGGATGAAAACCATCCACATCTTTTTTAGGGGAAATAGCGTTGATTACAATTTCCTCATCCAACCCATCAGGTAGGGGAAGTTGAACTAAGATTCCGTGGATTTTCGGATCTTGATTGAGCTCCTCGATCAAAGCAAGTAGCTCTTTCTGGGTGGTTTCTTGGGGCAAACGGTGAACCAGGGAGTTAATCCCAACTTCTTCGCAAGCACGTTTCTTACTCCGAACATAAACGGCTGAAGCGGGGTCATCACCAACTAAAACTACAGCCAAACCAGGCTGACGACCTTCCTTGGTTAGCTCTGCAACCTGCTTAGCCAAATCACCGCGAATTTCTTTAGCAATAGCCTTACCATCTATAATTTTGGCAGTCATGTTCTTCCCCTTTCCTAAGTTAAATCCACCAGGCTGTGGGCATTGGCTCTTCGAGAACAACTTCTTTAAGAAAGGAAACCGCTTTACCAAAGCCTTCATCAATAGAAGCTAAAGCGTCCTCATGCTCGATACTTAATACATAATCATAACCCACCATGCGTAAAGCACTGACCATGTCTTTCCAATACTTGTAATCGTTGCCATAACCTACAGACCTAAAGAGCCAAGAACGTTCAGGCAAACGATCATAGGCTTTAGTATCTAAAACTCCGTTAATCGCTGTGTTATGGGCATCAATGTGGGTATCTTTAGCATGGAAATGGAAGATGGCGTCCTCTTTACCTAATTCACGAATAGCGGCCACAGGATCTACCCCTTGCCAAATCAAATGGGAAGGATCGAAGTTGGCACCGATAGTGGGGCCTACTGCCTTACGAAGTTTCAATAAGGTGTCCACATTATACACAGCGAAACCTGGGTGCATCTCAAAGGCAATTTTATTCACCCCATGCTCTAAGGCGAATTTGCTTTCTTCCCGCCAATAGGGGATAATCTTTTCTTCCCATTGCCAGTTCAAAATCTCCAAGAAATCATTAGGCCAAGCACAGGTTACCCAGTTGGGATACTTTGAATTTTCACTATCTCCAGGGCATCCCGAGAAGGTGTTAATGATCTCTATACCTAGTTTCTGGGCTAAGCGAACCGCGTTGCGCCAATCCTCATGGAAATCCTTGGCGATCTCTGGGTCAGGGTGTAACGCATTGCCATGGACACTGAGGGCACTGATTTCGACTCCAGCATCTACGAAGGCTTGTTTGAACTCTTCGAGCTTTTTAGGATCACTTAACAAGACTTCCGGATCACAATGGGATTTTCCGGGGAAACCTCCACAACCGATTTCTACTGTATCTAATCCAAAACTTTTTACCTTAGCAAGCATATCAGTGAGAGACAAATCTCCATACAAAACAGAAAATACTCCTATTTTCATTAGATCGCTCCTTTTGTAATAAAATCATTATTAAGGTAGTTGGACAATTGGGGTAAAATTCCTTCCCTGAGCGAAAAACCTAAGACCCGGTGGATTTATACCTACCCAATCCAAAACGCCACAAACCATAGGCCGGAAGGGCAAAAAATAGGCCCAAAACTGGAGTAAACATGTAGAACTTGCTTGTTTCAAGATCCAAAAGATACAAAAGGGGATAATATTGAAATAAAGCGAGGGGAATCAAATAGGTCAGAATGCGCAGCACCTCTTCCCCATAAATTGAAAAAGGATAACGTCCAAACTCCCGACCACCATCTGTAAAAATGTTCATGAACTCTAGACCCTCAATGGTAAAAAAGGACAAGGCAGCATAAATCAAAAAAAGGCAAAAAAAGATGATGCTTCCACTGATCACCATCAAAAACAAGGTGAGGATTTTATCACCCGTCCAAATAACACCGCTGCGAGGTAGGGCGTAAGCAAAAACCATGATGGCCTGGACCATCCGACCAATACGAGAAAATTCCAGTTGGGAAGCTAGGACCTGAAAAATCTCATTTCTCGGTCTAACTAAAACCCTGTCAAATTCACCATTACTGATCATCCTAGGAAAAGTATCAAAGCCCCGACCGAAGCATTCTGCAAGGGAAAAAGCTAGTAAGACTGTAGCTAAACACAATAGAACTTGGGAAAAGGTGAATCCTTCAACTTCATGAAAGCGCTCAAACATGAACCAAACACCAAGTAAAGCTGTGAAGGAGACTAAGAATTGTCCTAGAGTAGTAAGGAAAAAGGAAACCTTGTACTCCATGAGACTTTTCAGATGCATGGAAAAGAATTTTAAATAAAGTTTCATCCTATCCCCCCTGAATTACTACTTTGTTTAAGGCCTGTCCCATGGTAAACCTACCGATGATAATTAGTGTAACAAGCCAAAAAACCTGAAATCCTAGACCCCATAGGGCGTCAACTCCACCGATATTACCACTATAGATTCTCAAGGGCATGTTTTGCATGGCGGCAAAGGGTAAAGCCTCTGCAACGGTACGAAAAGGCTCTGGAAAAAACGGTAGGGGAACAATAGCCCCGGCCAAGAAATCTGCTAATACTGCGGAGATAATTCGCACACCGGTGGGCGACAAGGTGTAAAAGGTAGAGATGTAAACTAGCATAGAAAAGGCGACTACAACACCAAGGCTCAAGAAACTAGAAACAAGAAAGAGTAGAAAACTAAGTCCACTAGTGGGTAAGGACATTTTCAAGGGCTGAGGAACAAGAAAAGCCACTAATAAAATAGGAGAACAGCGGAGTACAGTTTTAGCTAATCTATTGGCAGCGGATTGGGTAAACCAACGCCAATACAGATCAAAAGGGCGAGCCAATTCATAGGCGATTCCACCCCTGGTAATGGCATCGAAGATTTCTCCTTCAAAAAACCACATCATGAACAGGGCTAAAAAGGCCTGTTGGAGCCAAATGTAGGAAACGGTCTGGGAAAACTCCATAGGAAAGGCTCTAGGGTTAACCCGCCAAAAAGCCAAAAATGCCAGAATCTCCATGAAGCCCCAGGCAAACTGAGTAGCCACACCAGCGAGTGCTGCAGTCCGATATTGGAGACTGTTAGCAAAGCGAATCCGAAATATAGCGAGGTATTTTCTCATATCTTATACTCCCGATAAAGCCCGGCCACCATTTCTTCTGCACTAATCCCCAAAACTGAGATGTCGAGAACTTCTACTTGGGCCGAAAGATGGGCGATGGCCTCAGAGACGGAGCAAACGCCAGGTTCAACATGGACAACCAAACGTCCAGGCCCCTGCTCCTGAATATACATCCCATCTCTCAGAGAGGGTGTATTCCCCAAGTATTCGAGAATGACAGTCTTACGATCCGATGAGCGTCTTTTTAGTTCTTGTAAGCTTCCATCAAGTAGGATTTTACCCTTCCCAATTAGGATGATTCGTTCAGTTAAGGCTTCTATGTCTTGCATATCGTGGGTGGTTAAAATCACGGTGGTTCCCCGCTCTGCATTGAGCTTCTTGATGAATTCTCGCACTGCAATCTTTGAAACAGCATCAAGACCAATGGTAGGTTCATCAAGAAAAAGAATCTTGGGGCTATGTAAAAGTGAGGCGGCTAGTTCACAACGCATCCGTTGACCTAGACTAAGACTACGGGCGGGTGTTTTGAGAATTTCTGTAAGATCAAGTAATGTGGTGAGTTCTTCAAGATTACGCGCGTATTGTCGATCGTCTACTCCATAGATGTCTTTGATTAATTCAAAACTATCGCAAACGGGCACATCCCACCAGAGCTGGGTTCTTTGACCAAACACCACCCCAATCTCCCGAACATGATTGATCCGCTCTCGCCAGGGGGTTCGACCATTTATCTCACATTTCCCCCCATCAGGTGTCAACACTCCACACATGATCTTGATCGTAGTACTCTTTCCCGCTCCATTCGGACCTATGTAGCCTACCATTTCCCCATCATTGATGGTAAAACTAACATCCTGCAGGGCCTGAATGGTTTGGTACTCCCTTGCTACGAGTGCTTTAACCGCTTGTCCAAAGCCAGCCTGACGTTTAGCAACCCTAAAGCTTTTATTGATCCCTTCAAGAACGATCAATCTTATCCCTCCTATCTAGACAACAAATAAGAGTGTGCTTGAACTACTCAAACACACTCTTAGCTTAAACAATAGATGGCGCGCCTAGCAGGAGTCGAACCTGCGCTCCCGGCTCCGGAGGCCGGTGCTCTATCCTCTGAGCTATAGGCGCTTGCAAAATTCATTATAACAGCTATAGGTGGGAAATGCAATAAATCGAAGGAGATTTTTCGTACCCCCTTGACAAATTCCCTAAAGAGAATTATTCTTATGTCAATAGACAAAAGCGATGATTAGGAAGAGTAACCAACGTCTACCTGACAGAGAAGGGAGCTCACGAGAGTTGTAGTTTCGTGAGGCTGAAAGCTCCCCCAGGAAAGTCTTGGTGAAAACCACCTAGGAGTTGCCCACTGAACTAATAGTAAGTGTGGCCGGGACACCGTTAACTGTACCAAGAGTGGATCGTTTGTTTAGCGATCAATTTGGGTGGAACCGCGAGAACCTCGTCCCATGTGGGATGAAGGTTTTTTTATATTACAGAAAAGAAAGGAGCGGTTGTTCATGAACGAAAACGTCGAATTGGTTAATCAAGAGGAGGTCTTGCGCCATACAACCGCACATATTATGGCCCAAGCCGTGCTGCGCCTCTGGCCAGAAACAAAGATTGCCATTGGTCCAGTAATCAAAAACGGGTTTTATTACGACTTTGATCTTGAACACAGATTTACCCCCGAAGATTTACAGCTGATTGAAGAAGAAATGGAAAAAATCATCGCGGAAGATCTACCCATCATCCGAGAAGAGATCAGTAATGGGGAAGCAGTAAAAATGTTTGCAGAGCAAAACCAAGATTATAAGTTAGAGCTATTGGAAGGTCTAGACCCAGAAGTGAGTGTCTATCGCCAAGGAGAGTTTGTGGATCTTTGCCGTGGGCCCCACTTAGAAAAAACCTCCCAAGTGAAGTTCTTCAAACTACAAAGTATAGCTGGCGCCTACTGGCGTGGGGATTCAAGTCGTCCCATGCTCCAAAGGATTTATGGAACCGCCTTTTTAACAGGTAAAGCTCTGCGAGAACATCTTCGCATGCTGGAAGAAGCGGCTAAGCGCGATCATAGAGTTTTAGGGAAACAATTAGATCTCTTTAGCCTCCAAGAAGAAGGACCTGGTTTTCCCTTCTTCCATCCCAAAGGCATGGTGTTACGCAATGAACTAGAAAACTACTGGCGCGAAGAACATCGCAAGCGAGGTTATGTGGAAGTAAAGACTCCCATCATGCTCCACGAAGATCTCTGGCATCGCTCTGGACACTGGGAAAACTACCGAGATAACATGTATTTTTCCCAAATCGATGAGCAAAACTTTGCCATCAAACC
>JAAZLB010000184.1 GCA_012799535.1 Bacillota bacterium
ATTATTGGAGTGCTATGAACTTCGTGAGGGTTATTATGCTTCTATTGTTCGATACTCTGAGGGTATGTTTTCGCACCCTAGTTTTCCTGGATTATCATTTAACATTAATGCCTTGTTTGCGCATCCATAATGTGTGATAATGCTCCTAAAGGATGTTCTCAAGTTGGTATGATCTGAAAGGGTGGGTATGAATGACAAAACAAGAATACATTCAACAGATGCCAAAAATTGATCTCCACTGTCATTTAGATGGTTCTTTGCCCGTCTCTACAATCCGTAAATTAGCAAACAACGCCAATATCCCCATCCCAGATAGTGAGACCGAATTCATGAACTTAATCACTGTTTCCCAGGAATGTACTGACTTAACGGAATATCTCTCCCGCTTTCATCTGCCAATTGCTTGCCTACAATCGGCTGAAAACCTCTTTACTGCCTCTCATGATTTACTAGGGGAGGTTTCTAAAGAGAATGTAGTCTATTTAGAGGTACGCTTTGCACCCTTTCTTTCAGTAAACGAGAACCTAAGTCTAGATGGGGTAATAGAGAGTGTATTACAGGGATTAGAATCTGGTAGACGCAAATTTGGAGTGGAATATGGTGTAATTCTTTGTGCCTTACGAAATCACCCCCACAAAACCAATGTTCAGCTAGTGTCGGCCGCGGTTAAATATGGTGAGCGGAGGGTTGTAGCACTAGATTTGGCTGGTAACGAAAAAACATTCGCCACCCAGGAGCATCAAACCTTATTCCAAGAAGCAGTTACCGCGGGGATTATGTTTACCATTCACGCGGGTGAAGCAGCGGGACCATCTAGCGTGTGGGATGCTGTGGCTTTAGGTGCAAAGCGTATTGGGCATGGGATCGCCATGAAAGATGATCCAGATTTAGTATCGTTTTGCCGCGACAACAACATTGGTATTGAACTATGTCCTACTAGTAATCTCCAAACAAAGGCCACCTCTAACTGGGAGAGCTATCCTTATCCTCTGTTTATGACAGGAGGCCTACCCATTACGATTAATACAGATAATCGCACCGTATCCAAGACAACTCTAACTCGGGAGTTTCTCCAATTGGATACCCAGTACGATCTAGATACAAAAGATTTAGAGACCCTATTTAAAAATGCGGTAGACCAATCTTTTACCTCTGATTCGCAAAAGCGTAGATTGCATGGGGCCTTGGATAAATTCAAACAGCAAACGCTATGATTTTGTCCATCATCTAACTTCAGAAAAACGTTCTATGCGACCAATTCTTGAACATGTTTTTCTTTTTGGGACCACGGTATGGGTAAAGCTGAATATGTTTCTAATGCTCCCAATAATGAATCACTTACAGGTGCTTCTCGATCATTTAAAAACACCACAAGCTTTAAATCTTGTTTACGGGTTTCTTTCACATCGCTATAAGTGAAAAGCACTGATTCTATGTTAGTCCGAGTAGGTGAATTAATCCCTTTAACCATGCGTTCCGGCGCCTTTTTTGACGATGGAATTAAAAAATCAACTTTGTGAGAAAGTCCACTCAAGCCTGCTAATTGTAATGATTCGGAATATCGAACATCGTGATTTGATAAGAATTGAGCGATTTCTTCAAAGAAAAGACTTGCTACTCGGCTACGAGATGTCATGAACAAATCATCAACTGTCATCATCGCCTGCAAAAGCATATGTTTCTTTTGGGCAAAATCTTTTGGGGTAGCAGTAACCATAAGCTCGTCTTTCTCTACTTTTACACCGTAGCCAGCCACAATTGCGTCAAGAAGTTTCAAACGACGTCCGCTTGAAGGTTCCGCTCCCGCTAGAGCCAGTTCATTAATGATGTAACCATCATCTGTTAATGTATAGATTCCCTGCTCTTCTTTTGCATATAGGATCAAATGATCATTATAGCGATCTAAAAAAGGAGTGATAACACGAAAATAATCACCCATTTCAGTCACACTAATGTTCTCATGAAGCCAACTCAAATAGGC
>JAAZLB010000185.1 GCA_012799535.1 Bacillota bacterium
GGATCCACTTGACTTGTGTCAATTGAAGCGAGCCTTGCTAACTCGCCCCCACCAGAACCAAGCAATTCGCCCTTAGCATCTAAAAAACGAAAGCCTAGGGCTTGAGCCATGCCCATGCCCCCATCATTAGTGGCACTACCACCAATTCCAATGATTAGCTTGGTGCACCCCAAATCTAAAGCGTGCCTCATTAGCTCACCAGTACCGAAGGTGCTCGTAAAGAGGGGATTACGCTCTTCTTCCTTGATTAAAGTAAGTCCTGAAGCTTGGGCCATTTCAATGACTGCTGTTTCCCCATCACCTAACAAACCCATTTGGGCAGTAACGGGAGAACCAAGGGGACCTTGCACTTCATACTCCACTAATTTGCCACCACTGGCTACCACTAAAGAATCTACCAGGCCTTCGCCCCCATCAGAAAGGGGCAATAGTACCGTAGTACTCTGGGGTAATACCCTCTTAACTCCCCGCTCCATGGCTTGGGCTACCTCAAGGGAAGATAGACTTCCCTTGAAAGAATCTGGAGCGATTACGATCCGCATACTTTTTCTCTCCCTTTAAAACTCATTTTGGATGAAGCGTTCAATCCGCCGTAGGGCCTCTTCTATGGCCTCTACTGAGTAGGCGTAAGAACAACGAATAAAACCTTCCCCACTAGCCCCAAAGGCGGAACCGGGGACAACTGCCACTTTTTCTGTCTCTAAAAGTTTAGTACAAAAATCATCGGAACTTAAGCCAAAATCACTTATTCTCGGGAAGCAGTAAAAGGCACCCTTAGGCTCGAAACAGGACAGACCCATGTTTCTAAACCCACCCACTATCACTTCACGCCTGCGATTATATTCTGCCACCATTTTCTCCACTTCAGGCATCCCATTATCTAAAGCCTCAATAGCTGCCCATTGGCTCATGGTAGGTGCACACATGATCACATATTGATGGATCTTTTTCATCGCATCAATTAATTCCACTGGTCCACAGGCAAAACCAAGACGCCAGCCAGTCATGGCAAAAGCCTTAGAAAACCCGTTAATTACTAAAGTCCGCTCTGCCATTCCTGGTAACGAAGCGATGGAGGTGTGTTTAATTCCGTAAACTAGTTCTGCATAGACCTCATCGGAAATCACTAGAATATCGTGCTGCCGTAAAACTTCCGCAATTTCCCTCAGATCCTGCTTCTCCATGACTGCACCAGTAGGGTTATTTGGATAACAAAAGACGATAGCCTTAGTTTTAGGAGTGATTAAAGACTTGATCACATCAGCAGTAAGGCGAAAATCATCCTTCTCATAGGTGGGAACAGGGACTGCGACCCCGCCAGCTAACACCGCTGTTGGAGCATAAGAAACATAGGTAGGCTCTGGCACCAAAACCTCATCACCTGGTTCTACCACTGCCCTTAAGGCTAAGTCTACTGCTTCACTAGCGCCCACTGTAACTAAAACTTGATTTTCCGGGTTATATTCTAAGTCAAAACGGCGTTCGAGGTATTTACTAATAGAACGACGTAGTTCAATTAGGCCCACATTGGCTGTATAGGCTGTTCCCTTTTCTAAGATGGATTGAATCCCCACATCCCGCACATGGGTAGGGGTTGGAAAGTCAGGCTCGCCGATTCCCAAGGAAACGACACCCTCCATGGTTGCAGCAATATCGAAAAACTTCCGGATTCCGGAAGGTTTTATCTGCTTGACCCGCTTGTTTAACATTTTGTTAATCATAATCGCTAACCACCTTTCTTCCCTTAATTATTAATACTAATTCTTCAACAACTTCATAACTCCTACAAAAATGAAGAGTTAATTTGTAGGATCAGCCCACCACACTAGGAAGATTCCGGTTAGAGTTAACAAACTCCCCAAGATCTCTAATCCTGCCGGGATCTCTTTAAGGATGGAAATTGCCAATAAACTAGCTCCTAAAGGTTCTCCTAAAATTACTACACTGACCATGGTGGCAGGTAGGTACTTTAGTGCCCAATTCAAACTGTTATGACCAAGAATGGTGGGTATGAAGGCTAAGAGCACAAAGACCAACCAAGTTTGGGGAGCATAACCACTCCAAGGCAATCCCCTTACTAAAATAAACAAGGCCAAAATTAGGCTGCTACTTCCATAAACTAAGGCGGAGTATAAGGCTAGAGGTAGATCTCTACGCAGTTGCCTACCAACCATGAAATAGGCGGCCATCATCACCGCTCCACCAAGGGCTAGGAGATTACCAAAAAGACGGGATTCTCCCCCATCCGTTCCCGTAAAAACTACCACTACACTACCTATAAGAGCTAGAAAAAGACCGAACCACATTCCCTTAGTAGGCTTTTCATCCAAAAACAGAATGGAAAACAAGAAAACAAAAAGAGGTTGGGTAGTTACCAATACCACTGAGCTGGCCACACTAGTGTGTTCTAAGGAAGTCATCCATAATAAGAAATGAAGAGCTAAAAAAAGACCCGCTCCTAAAGCCAAGGACAGTTGGGAGAGGGAGAGTTTATGTTCTTTCCTTTGTTTTAAAGCCCAGGGCGATAACATAAGGGTGGCAAAAAATAGACGGTAAAAAGCAATTACCCCGGGCGGAGCATCTGCCAAGCGAATCAAAACTGCGGAAGACGAAATAGCGGCGACACCAGCGATCAAGATAGCACTAATAATCCGACGATTGGCCATATCCATCCTCCTTTAACTGATCCGCTCTAATAGTTTTAGTTCAAAACCGACCTTGAACATTTCTTCCGCACTTAAAATCTGCCCCTCAGGTGGTCGAACATTCAGTTTTAAGGCGATGGCCTTTTGACCAACAGCCTGGAAATACTCAATTCTGTTCATGGGTACCTCTACCTCTAGAATGGCAGAAAGTACTTGGGCACTAGCTTCATGACCTACTGCAGACTCAAAACCATGCCTAACAATAAGCTCCTTAGCCTCCTCCACCCCTAAATCACTGATCCGATACAAACCATTAGTGGTGCAAACTGGACCATTAAAAATGGCGATAGGGTATGTATTTCCCAAATCAACTCATCCCCTCTCTCCATTATTCGCTAACCGGTTTTCCCCATCCTGGAGATATTGCTTTAATACGGCTGCCACAGTCTCTAAAGCCACCGTATTAAAGCCTCCCTCAGGTACAATGAGATCCGCATATTTCTTGCTTGGTTCCACAAAGGCCTCATGCATAGGCTTTACTGTGGCTAAATATTGGCTGTGAACGGAAGAAAGGGTTCGATCCCGTTCTTCTACGTCTCGAACTAAACGGCGTAAAATCCGTACATCAGGATCTGTATCTACAAATACTTTTAAATCAAATAATTCCCGTAATTTGGGGTTAGCTAAGACCAAAATCCCTTCCACAATCACAATGGGCTGTGGTCTCACCGGTACCGTCTCAGTACTTCTAGTGTAGGCGGTAAAATCATAGACTGGAACCTCAATTTTCTTACCCGACCGTAGCTTTTTCAGCTGAGCTACTAAAAGTTCATCCTCAAAGGCGTCAGGATGATCGTAGTTAATCTTCAACCGTTCGCTAAAACTAAGATCCCGGTGAGCCCGATAATAAGAGTCTTGAGAAATAATTACAGAATCGTCCGCCATAGTATTTTGTAACGCTCGGGCAAA
>JAAZLB010000022.1 GCA_012799535.1 Bacillota bacterium
TCGCAAAAAAGGGGCCAAGCACCCCTCATTTTTTGTATAACGCCATAACCTCCAGAATAAGTATTTAAAGTAAGGGAGGTATTGGTATGGCCAAAGTATTCTTAGACAACGTGACCAAGAGATTTGGTCAAGTTCTAGCAGTTGATTCTGTGACTTTGGAAATTAAGGATCGGGAATTCTTAGTGTTGGTAGGCCCATCTGGTTGTGGTAAATCTACTACTTTGCGGATGGTGGCTGGGTTAGAAGAAATAACTTCTGGGAAGATTTATATCGGAGATCGTTTAGTGAATGATGTACCACCGAAAGACCGGGACATTGCCATGGTTTTTCAAAACTACGCCCTCTATCCCCATATGGATGTGTACAATAACATGGCCTTTGGCCTAAAACTTCGCAAGTTTCCGAAAAACGAAATTGATCAGCGGGTAAAGCAAGCCTCAAAAATGTTAGGGATCGAAAACTTACTTGAGCGTAAGCCTAAGGCCCTATCTGGGGGGCAACGTCAGCGGGTGGCAGTAGGTAGGGCCATTGTCCGGGAGCCAAAGGTCTTTCTCATGGATGAACCCTTGTCTAATCTAGATGCTAAACTTCGAGTGCAAATGCGTGCTGAACTAAGTAAGCTCCACCGTCGTCTAGCTACAACCGTAATCTATGTCACCCACGACCAAACCGAAGCTATGACCATGGGTGATCGGATCGTAGTCATGAAGGACGGGATAATTCATCAAGTAGGATCCCCCTTAGAGATTTATAACAAACCTAGCAACGCCTTCGTAGGTGGTTTCATCGGCAGTCCCGCCATGAACTTCATCCCGGTACGCTTGGAGCTGGATAATGAAAAGTGGTGGCTCCAAACGCTCAATGGGTTGGAGCGCATGGCCTTACCAATGGAAGTGGGGAAAAGGTATGGTCATTTAGGAGATTATCTTAATCAAGAGATTATCTTAGGCATTCGACCAGAACATCTCCACATTTACAATCCTACGCTCCACTCCCTGGAACACAGTCTCGCTTCCGTAGTGGAAGTACGGGAGCCTATGGGTGCAGAAATCTATCTTTATGTTGCTTTGCAGGGCGGTCGTCCCTTGGTTGCAAGGGTTTCGCCAGATTGTCCCGTTAGGACTGGAGAAAACACACGGGTGGTTTTGGATCTCAATCGGTGTCATCTTTTTGATGGCAAAACAGAAGAAATAATTGGTTAAGAAAAAGGAGGCGGAATCCGCCTCCTTCTAGCAGGACATTAGTTCATTAGGTGGAAATAATCCTCATGAGTATAAGGAGGACAGCCCTTGGCTAATCCTCAAAAGATCTAAGTCTCCCTTGGTCAAGGCCTTACCATCAGGTAAGGTGCGGAGTAGATCATGTTGATCTAGACTGGCTAAAAGGTTTTTTAATTCATCTTCTGCCAGGCTTTGCTCTAAGGGTTCGCTTAGTTCGCTGTGAATTTGGCATAATAAAGAAAGATGGTAGATTCGCCACAGGCTTACTTGGCAAGAAGCAAGTACAGTTAACACTAAAGCCTTAGCTTCCTCTAAAAGCCCCCGTTGCCTAAGTACTTTTGCCGTAAGATACTGGAATTCTGGATCAGCTGGTGGCTCTGGCACTGGTGTACTCAGGGAAGTGGCACTAGTACTCAGTTCTCTTAAAAAATTCGTCGTCTTAGTTTCTGGCAGGAGATCCAAATAGCCATGGCACTTATCTGTAAATAAAATGGTTTGCTTCGCAGCTTCGAGCACTAAGTGATCCCCAAGAAGATCCCCTAGTGTTGTATCTAGGACCTGGGACCAGTCCCTTAAGTTCTTAAAAGAAGGAAAAGCCACACCATTTTCCACCTTCGATAAGAAGCTAGCGGAATTCTCTCCAGCAACATCTCTTTGATTGAGGCGCATTTGCCTTCGCCGTTGTCTAAGACGAGAACCAAGTAGATTCATTGTCTTCACCCCCAATTTATGGTGAAAAAGACCCTTTGTAGAAAATATTACCATAAAATGTGGTAAGAGGCAATCCCTCCCATTATTGACAGTTTTCTTGACTCCACGGTATAATAATTTTAGGTTTGGCCTAAAACGAGGTGACTTCTGTGGTGGATATCAAACGGGTACAAATTAACATCTCGGCGCAACTTTTAGCCGAAATTGATAAGCTAGCACACGAAAGA
>JAAZLB010000023.1 GCA_012799535.1 Bacillota bacterium
ACATGGGAATTAAATTATCTTCACCGAATAACTCCAATACTCCGTCCCACTTGAGGCATTGGGTGTTTCGGCGATTAATCAGTTCGTCAAACTGACAACCCAAGGCTTATACCTCCCTAGCAACTCCCGTTTTTCGTGCAGTATCTGCCACTGCTTTGGCCACAACTTTGGCAACATCTGGGTTGAAGGGGGAGGGAATAATATATTCCGCAGTTGGTTTCTCTACTAAACTGGCAATGGCGTAAGCTGCCGCAATTTTCATTTCATCGTTAATATCTGTAGCACGTACATCTAAGGCTCCACGAAAGATTCCAGGGAAACCGAGTACGTTGTTAATCTGATTGGGATAATCGGAGCGACCAGTGGCTACCACTGCTGCACCAGCCTCTAAAGCTAAATCCACCGCGATTTCTGGTTCTGGATTGGCTAGAGCCATAATAATGGGTTGATCGTTCATTCCTTTGATCATTTCTGGAGTCAAAATATTCGCAGCAGAAACTCCAATAAATACATCGGCGCCAACAAGGGCTTCTTGTAAGTTTTGTTTAATTCCGGTGGGGTTAGTAATCTGGGCAACCTCTTCTTGAATGGCATTATTCATAGGGTTACCTGGAATTAAACGTCCTTCGCGACCGCAAGCAATCAAGTTCTTGTAACCATCTTGGATTAATAAACGAATAATGGCTCCGCCAGCGGCTCCAATGCCGTTGACTAAAATAACGCTGTCCTTGTCTTTGCCAACTACCCTAAGGGCGTTAATTAGACCCGCTAAGGTCACAACAGCTGTACCATGCTGGTCATCATGGAAAATAAACATATTTGTTTCCTTCTTTAGTCGCTCCTCAATTTCAAAGCAACGGGGAGAAGAAATGTCTTCCAAGTTGACACCAGCAATAGTGGGTTCTAGGGCTTTAACAATTTGTACAATTTCGTCCACATCTTTTGTGCTTAGGCAAAGGGGAATAGCATCCACATCCCCAAACTCTTTAAAGAGCACTGCTTTTCCTTCCATAACTGGAAGTGCCGCTGCTGGTCCAATATCACCAAGACCTAAAACCGCGGTACCATCGGAAACTACAGCAATGGTATTGCCTTTCCAGGTATAATCCCACACTTTCTCAGGATCAGCGGCAATTTGGCGACATGGTTCCGCAACTCCTGGGGAGTAGGCCAGACTCAATTCTTCAGCATTTTTGATTTGGGCTTTGCTTGAGACTTGAACTTTCCCACGCCACTGTTTGTGCATTTCCAGAGCTTTTTCGTAAACGTTCATCCCAATTCCTCCTAGTAGTATGGTTTTGTAGTGACATGTACTACCTTCCACAATGTCCTAAGATTTCCTACCTAATATTTTGGTAAGCTTAGTAATATGTGGGCATAATTATGCTTCTTTTTTTGGCAACTCCTCTTTTTCGTGACGGAGGCGCCTTGCTAACTTTTGCAAGAAAGTACCGGCACTGAGCATCTCCTGCTCACTAGGCCAGTGATCACCATAAAGAATATCATTACGTAAGTCCCGAATGTTCTCCAGTTTTTCAATCATCTCCTCATCTAAGTTGATGTGACGGGGATCTTCTGGAATCACATTAGCCAATAGTTCTCCTATGGCGTGTTCTGTGGCGATCCATTGACGCATAAACCAGCCTAAATTGCGTTTGTCTGAAAAATAGGACAGGGTTTCGTGGGGCGCTCCAAAGGGATCTGTGCGACCTACTGCTAAACGGGCTTCGTTGTATGCTTCATAAAAGTCCGGATTTGCGCGTAAAATTTGGTCCACAATCTGTTGAGCAATAGGTTGATTAGTGGCAGTTAGATCACATTGGTCCAAAATAGGATTAAGCGCGGGAATGGAATTAAGATTTGTCCTTTGCAAAAACTCAAAAAGCACATCTGTGCGACCAATATAGGGTTCTGAGGGCTGTTTCGGAGCAACCACCCGGACATAGTCGTATAAAAAGGAGGAAAGCTCATAATGGTTAGAAAAAGGTTGTAGTTCGGTGCTAATCCGGCGTTTAACCGCCCTTTGCAGTCTCTCTAGGGCAATTTCCCCCGCGTGCATCAATCCATTAAGTTCATCCAAAATCGCATACTCATCTTGTGATAAGGTACCTTGCGTAGATTTATATACTAAATCGTGTTCTACTTCGGCCCAGGCATGCATGAGTACAGAACCAACTTGAACTTCAATTACATAATCGGCCAAATGTTGATCATCGGGACTTAGATTTTCCGGTTTAAGTCGTAAACGATAATGCCTAGCAGCATAGCCCGAAAAACGCTTTTCATAAGGCAATTGTCGATTTGTTTCTTCAGGAAAGTCCTTGATCTGATCAATTTGGAAGTTGGATCGAATAAATGAATCTACCTCATCCCGATCTCCAGGGAAATATAGGGCGATACGCACACCGGCTAAATCCACAATGTCTTCGTAGATTTCTTCAATACTGTGATAAGGTTTGTCTTGGGAACGGGATAATACCTTATCTGTCAGACTATCCAGGCGTTTAGCCCGATGGGTGACTAAAGCCCGTAACCCTCGCCGTTTCAAACCACTTTCACATTGGTGAGCACAGATTTGTGCCAG
>JAAZLB010000186.1 GCA_012799535.1 Bacillota bacterium
GAGCTCGCTATTCGCCCGTATCTTGGTCACTATACCAAAGACCAACAAACCGATTATGACAAGTGCTACCAAAGCAATCTCATTGCCATAGGCATCTAGCATCATCCAAGGCGTAATCTTTCTATCAATTCGCGTGGCGGCATCAATAATCAAGTTCCGCATTGCCGTGTGATCGATGGCATACAAGGCTTTATTAATAATAGATATCAAACGTCCATCTTCATTGACAAACCCCATACAGTATTCTCTAGCTTCGATCTGCTGAGGAATGGTTATAATGTTCCTGTACCCATTCTGAAGAGCGTAAAACGCTACCGAATAGGCGTTGCCATAACCGTAGTCGGCTTTCCCGCATTCTACAGCGTCTATACATGCTTCCCGTGTATCAAAATACAAGACCTGCTCTGCCTTAATCCCTTTGGGCAAAGCGGCGTCGCTTAGGGCGGCATAGATCTTGTCGTCTAGATCACTTGGGTCTACAGATGAGTGCAAATAGAGAACAGTTGATGACTGAAGGAAAGGCGGTGATAGGATCAGCGTCGGAAGCAGATGTTTTGCATAGTTAGGGGAAATGGCACAGATAATGTCTACGGCCCCCGCTTCGAAAGCTTCGGCGATGGAATCAACAACTATGTATTCAAAATGGAATCCTGTCATACGGGAAATCTCATTTAGCAACTGCTTAGAGATGCCTTGCAGTTCCCCATGCTTGTCAGTATACTGAATGGGTGCGGCCCCATCTACCACTAACACCTTGAGCATTGGATTCTGCGCCATATATTCCCTCTCAACTTGGGTAAACATCGCGCCGGGATCATCTACTATTGCCTTTACAGAACCTGTAATCCCAACCATTCCAACAAGAAAAACTATGCAAACACTTACCAAAACAACTAGCGCTCTTCTAACAATGCCCATAGTTCTCTCCTTACCATAGCATCCTCTCCCATGTAGCGTAACACATGCACTGAGGTGGAGAGAACAGGAAAGATTCTAAAGTAGTAGCAAACCAGTAAATAACTACACTGCTTTCCCATAGAATCCAATAGCCTGTCTCCGTAACATTGACCCGATCCTATGGCTATGAATTCTTGCCACGCATGAACTCGCCAAAGATCTTATCTTTTCTATTTATGTGATTAACTAACCAATCCACCACTATCCGATTTGTCTTTAGGACCAAGGACAATCCCGGACCTTTTTCATCAAGTTCGCTGCTTAACTGCTTTAATCCCTCAACAAAAGCATCGTGTAGGGCTTTGTGCTGGTCATATTCAGGAAAACCGTTTTGCTGCATCAGATTCTGCTCATCGCGAAAATGGAATACAACATAGCTTCTAAGATATTCAATGGTCTTGGCAACTTCATCTTTACCCTTACCCCGATTACAGGCCTCGATCAGCCCGTTAATCTTGGCAAATAGCTCTTTGTGCTGCTCGTCAATCAAGCTTACGCCCACCGCTAGATCAGGTGTCCATTTGATGCTCATCCAAACCCCTCCTTGGTTTCCATACATACCCAGGGGAACTGTCACTGAAACCAACCTAGGTGGGCTAAAATATGCTATTTGTCCTTATCCCCATCCGACTCCATCTGCGATTATTTCCGTCGGGCTAAGCGAGACTGGCTCTATGATCGGGGTCAACATAATCGTCAATGTTGTGCTTTTAGAGAGCGCCTTTTCACATATAAATCTAACGAAGGTTGACACAGAATTCATCAACTAAAAGTACGAAATGAGACAAGAAAGACTCATACTTTCGTATGAGGCACTGGCCAAATCCTGTATTCGTGGGTTTTTTGCTATGTACCGTTCTGGTCCCTTAGCAGAGCACTGATCAGCTCAGCGCGGCTTGTAACATCGTATTTGGAGAAAATGTTTCTTGCATGGGTTTTCACAGTGCTCTCACTGATAAACAGAGCAGTCGCGATTTCACGGTTGGATCTACCTGCAAGAATCCATTGTAAGACCTCCAGCTCCCTGACTGTTAGCGGACTAAGGGGCTCTGTTTTGTTAAGAATGGCCAGCTGCTGATTGTCACTCATACTGTCATAAACCGCAAGATAAGCGTGGTTTTTTAGCAGTCTAAGCAACTGGCGATTGAGCAATGGTAGGATCGCTATGGTGATGCAGACGATAGCTAGAGCTATGACCGCGACTTCCGCGCTGGGGAGCCGAACCGATGTCACAATCATTCCCAAAACACCGCCCAAAAGAACACCTAACACGTTGGCTGAAAGCCCAATACCGAACACCTTCATTGGATTACCCGTATAATCAAGCATTTCTCCGAGAATACTCCACCAAAACAAATCAAAAATACCGCAAGCACCGAGCATTAGCGTATCCACAACAAGATAATCATAAGTGTTTCGCTCCAGTAGCATAAAACTGATGAATGCTCCCGTAATCATGGCCATACCCGCATACAAAACCATTGAACGCTTAGCCGTCTTCGGTAGGTTTCGCATCAAGACTAGGGCAACAATATACGGAACAGCCCAATACCAGCTTACTAACCCTGTAAGATGTTGAAAAGCAGGGTTCATCACTTGATACATTAGGCCAGAATTGACCGTAATGATCACGACAAATAGGCAAAGCAGCAGTAACGGTCTCCAAATATCACTATTCGCCTTGCTCTTGATTTCCGCAGGCTTGGAAGTCTCACCATGGGGGGATAATGCCATTGTGAACACCATGCCGACTAGGAGGCAAAGGACAGAAAAGGCAAGTCCACCAAGGGGAGACCAATTGATGGCCATCACATTGACAGCAATCATAATAATATTGGAGTAGATCAAGACATCGGCGCTTGACTTGATGCGCTCGTTTTTTGGCGTATAGATTTTGAGGAAATGGCCCCAGGCCGCCACCGCGCAGCCGCTGGCATAGCCACCCACCAATAATCCTCCCATCCACAGAGCGGAAGGTACGAAAAAGAACGGAATGGTTGCAGCTACACATAGGCCCATACCAGTTAGCATCATATGTTTTGCCCCACTCGGAGACTTGACAAAAAAGCCACAAGATAACAGCCCTACAAAGTGCGTAACCATCCCCGCCAATATGTAACGGGAAGCTTCCATTTGGTGCAAATTGAGCAGGCTATAGAGCACCTGTCCCTCAAACTGAAAGGACAAGATATAAGCAAAAAGAAGAGAAAAGGCGGAAATGGATATCATACGCCCGCTTAAAGACTTAGCGCCAGTAATCACTCGTCCAGTGGCGGAGACCCCCATCATTACTAGGGACCAAACCGCTGCCCTCCTTTCGCGGATTAATGACTACTTCATAATTGTAGCACGATTGTTTCAGCACGACAAACGAAGATGCGCCTAGGACCCTATTATTTTCAAAATGGGTGACATGTTTCCTCCAAACACAAAAAGGATTTTCCGGTATCCCGACTCTGGCATGGCTCCCAAGAGATGTCCGGAAATCCTTTATTAGTCAGCCTTCCCAATCCTTCACTTAACCGCCCTAGACATCAATACTACCGTCTCCACATGGGTCGAGAGGATAGGATTGATGTCTGGAGCGCCTTTTTAGAGTGGTCGTTTCAAGAAAACACATCAATGGGTCTTTGCCTCTGTTTCGGAAAACGACGTTAAGGGGAACACATCAACTACATGGTGACGCTTTTGTATACACCTTTTGGCCAAGAATGCGTCCTTATTGGATATCCCCACCAATTCGGAGTAATCTAGTAAGAACGCCGCCGCCTGTTGTCATCTCCAGCAATAGGTACTTACCTTCATCAAAACATACACCTTCAACGGCCGCCTATATGTCAAATAGCACCCGACCGCCAAAACTGCCCAAAGAGTCTTCCCTATTCGGATTGAGCATTTTTCCATATCGGAATACCCCAAGAATCCAGGCCTCAGCTAGGTCGCTAAACCAATAGCTCTCCAATTTTTCCCCCTGATAATTTAATTTATATAACCGAAGGTTTTTCACCTCGACTTCCTTGGGGAAATAAACACTTACCTGGAAATGGCCATCACTTGATCCATCGGGACTAGGAATGGACCATGGTCCAATCTTGTCATCGTCAAGACCTAGGTATTCCATGTCCGGCCCTATAACCTCCTTTGATTCGAAGTGATATTTTGACTGCAGTTAGCGTGAAAATGCATCAAGCGGTATATAACGCCACACAGATTGCTTTATTTGAACAGCAAATTGTTGCAGCGCTTACAACGATTACTTTCTATAGAATTCATCATCCGACAAACGTTGCAGTAGATAACGTCATCATTGGACTTATCATACTTCTCGTAGGAATCAAAGGCGGGGTAATACCGAACTCGATCACCAACAGCCAAATAATCATACATTTCTCTGTGGCTGTCTCTTTCGACAATGCGCTGTGTTTTCCCCATTTCTGTCTTGATCACCACGGTAAACTCGGTATAATGTCTGAAGCTATCATCACCTCTTTTATGCTCCCGGCGTTCCTTGTGAAACTTGGCTGTAACCACGCCCTCCCACATCGGCTTCTTTAGATCCTTGATGCGCACAAGATTGATGACAAACATTGTAATACCCAAAATCGCACCGATGACTAATGCTTCATTGAGCGGCATTTCGTCCATAAATAGCCCGGCTAGTAGAAATCCAAGCGGAAACACAATAAGCAGAACCCAGGCACAACCCATGGTCGATTTTCTGTTTTTCTCGGCCGCTTCCAAAATCTCCGGAGCACCACTGTGTACAGACCAACCCACTAAACCGGACTTCTTCTCAATAGACATGGATTCCCTCCCTGAACCTAGGATCTTGTAGCCACCGTTTTTGTTTTTCTTCCTCCGGGTCCGAGTCGTCCGCTTGCCAGTCCTAACGCAAAACGGCTTTACTGTTGTAAACGGCAAAAATGAGGCAAGTGCTAATTAGCGGGCAAATGACCGGGTTGCTTCCGTTTCTTTTCACCGCGCTCCCCCCTGTCAGGCCATTTTCCCTACCAGTCTACAATCGTGGCTATAACCCCAGTCTCCCGCCATAGTTTCTCTTGCACATCCAGCACCTCGTCTAAATTTGTTATACCGTGCATCAGCTCAGCCCACGTGGTTTCGCCGGCATTTCCAAAGGTTAGATTTACTCTATCTTTGCGAATATCCATTGAAGTTAACCGTACGCCTAGCATGCCACCCTGGCCCCATTCGTGGATTTTTACTCCATCCCAAAGGCCAAAAGTTGACACCACCGTTTTTTCTGAATCAGTCTTTATCGCTCCCTCTATAGTAGGAATTGCAGTTAACGGCACCACGAGAATACGATTAGTCCAAATAAGATCTACGATATTCAGTAACCGGCTCTGCCTGATCAAAAGAAGGAGGGCCGCTATGGTTAAGGCTGCACAAACAAGTGTAGCTCCAACCCGGGACTTGACACAAGAGACCAGTGTTAAAAGGGCACTCCCAGTAAACAGAAGGGAATATCTATTCCGTTTCCTTCGGATAAATCTCATGGGGGTGCACTCCTTCTAGTGACACTAAATGAAGAAGTAATAAGCGACTGAACACTCTAGGTCCATAAAATCTAGCGCAGCAAACTGACTTGAATGCTGTCTTGGGCTTCGTGTCCGGGCCTCTGTGTGAGCATAATATCAGCTCCGTCGGCAGAAGCTGCGTATAACTGCGATATTTCGCTGCCCTCTTCCAACGCACTGACTATTTTCAGAGCAACAGTTGCGGCTAAGTCGCCTGCTTCGATGGAAACGTTAACAGACTTACTTATAAATGAGCTCTTTACCCTAATCCTTAGCTCTTCAGCAATTGCAGCATTAGCTAGCACAGTAGCTTTGGCCCTAGCGGCAACCGGAGAATACCGGTACTATGGTGTCATTCACCAATAGTCTCACCTCTCGTGGGTCCACAGAATTCCCGGATATAACCACAGTCATATTGACATCCGAATCTCCACCCTTACTAAAACACCCTGAGATTAGGAGTGTTGTGACAAATAGGGTGATCAAGATCAAGAACGGTCGACGTTTCTTACAGATAATCGCTTCTCCCTTCAGCATTTCGGCTTTTTGGTCTTCTCTCGCTCCTTTTTCATGTATAAATCTAGCGAAGATGGACGGAGAATTCATCAACTAAAAGTACGAAATGGGACAAAAAAACCTCATACTTTCGTATGAGGCACTGGCTAAATCCTGTATTCCATGGGTTTTTTGTGTTATGCACCGTTATGGTCCCTTAGCACTGACCAGCTCAGCGCGGCTGGTAACATCATATTTGGAGAAAATGTCTCTTGCATGGCTTTCACCGTGCTCTCACTGATAAACAAAATGGCGGCAATTTCACGGTTGGATTTGCCTGCGGGAATCCATTGTAAGACCCCAGCTCCCTGACTGTGAGCGGATTAAGGGGCTCTGTTTTGTTAAGAATGGCCGTCTGCTGATTGTCACTAGGCATTCTGCTTTCCTATATACTTCAGAGTCTATCAGAATACGGTTATTGCCGCTCTCTGTTCTAATGAGTGTACTCAATAATATTGATTGATTCTCCCACTTTCTTCTTGATGGCCGCTTTCATTTGTTCTGCATGAGGGCAAGCAAACCCAATCGGGGTTCCTCTAGTGATACATGAAGCAAGCACTATTGTGTCCGCGCCTCGTTTGATCATCTCGGCTGCTCTTGTTACAGCCCTTTTACCAGGGCATCCACCACAGGTGTTTACACCGACTACTTCAATACCTTCTTCAATACCTTCGAAAGCCAGTTTTTTTGTATTCATGACTTTGAAGCAGGTTGTTGCTGGGCACATATCCTCTGTCTGCATGCATCTAATTAGTCCGACTTTCATAGTTATCCTCCCCCTGGACTGAAGTCCGAGGCTTCTCGGTTCATCTAGCCCGCTACTGACGGACTGTCCCCGATGACCCCGCCCAGGCCCAAGGCATGTCCATGTGGTTACTCGGCGACCATCGGACTTCGCAACCTATTGCCTCCTTACTTCAATCGCAAACGCGTCCCTCTTTCCTTGCTTCTCCTGTAATACGCTTAACAAACTCACCTTTCCCCTCGGTGTAACCGTCCCGATCATACTCATATTCTAGGAACAACCTGCGCTTTAGCGTGCCGTATTCGGTGGCGATTTCGGGGTGAGCTATTAAGTAATCTCGAAACCATAACTCGTCATGGTCACCGGGGTAAACCACATGGATATGATAGACCTTTTCTGCAAAGCCGTGGGGTAAATAGCCCTTCAAAAACATTAGGTGCGGCGGCGGGGTGGGAATGGTTAGCTTTGCTTCATCCAAGCAAATATATTCCTCCGACGGCAAAGCGTCAATCAGGTTGTCTATGTCAACGGTTTCATTGATCTCAAGCAGAATATCAATGGTAGGCTTTGCCGTCAGCCCCGGTACAGCTGTACTTCCGTAATGGCTGATCCGCTTTATGTTTTCCGTGCCAATCAGCCGTTCCAGATTCCCTTTTTCCTCCCTGTACCACTCAGGCCAAGTGGGGTTGTACTCACTCAGAATTATGGGGTATGTTTTGGAAAGGCGTTTAACCTTCTCAAGCTCACTCATAGCACGTTCTCCTCTGGTCGCTTTGCCACTCTATTGTTACCGTTCCAGCAGATTCAGTGACGCCGGTTATTTGCTCGGGTGTAAGGCAATTCTATTGTCGCCCAATACTTCAGGCATATTTATCATGCTGTCGGCTTCTGTTATCTCACGGATAACCCTGCATGGATTGCCCGCAGCAAAGCTATTGTTGGGAATATCCTTTACAACAACGCTACCTGCACCGATGACGCAATTGTCTCCTATTGTTACTCCGGGACAAACAACAACATTGGCTCCAAACCAGCAGTCATTTCCGATTTTGACAGGTTTTGCATAGCACATATGCTTGGCTACTCCGTCTCCATCCAAAATTGCCCGGCGTTCAAGGGGAAGCATTGGGTGAACCGGTGTGACAATAGTGACATTCGGGCCAAAGTTGCAGTGATTGCCAATAGTCACCCATGCGTCATCTTGAATGGTCAGATTGAAGTTACCAAAAAAGTTGTTGCCAATTTTTGTATGTTTTCCATAGTGAATATAAATCGGACCCTGTAAAAAGCCGTTCTCTCCGAATTCATCAAAAATATTCGAGATTAGTTCTTGCCTCTTTTCGGTTTCATTTTCAAAGGTGCGATTGTACTCCGAACACAGGTTGTGTGTTCTAAGTTTTATTTCTTTTAATTCTGGATGTCCGGGTGAGAATAGTATGCCTGCCAGTACTTTTTCTTCTTCTCTCATCTTGGTCTCCCTTCTGCACTCCTACGCACATGTTGCTGTGGCCGTAGTCTCCCTGCATTATAGTAGGAGTAACGTATCGTAGTTTTGTAAGCATTATATGCCTTCAATCTAACTATACTTTCCTCGGAGCATCCTGGCAACTATGCTAACAGACAGGGATTGTTTCAACCGGTCGGTTTCATGGGATCGCAACCAATACGGAAACGAAGCATTAGATAGCACTATATCGCCCACCTTTGCTGCTTATTATTGAGAGTTCGGACTTCAAGTACTACTTTTTCTTTGCGATATAAAATACATTGCCGTAATAATCCTTAAGGGGATGGCGCGAAAACGAATGGAATGGCTGCAACTGCGCATGGGCCCATACCCGCTAGCATCATATTTGTGAGTTTTTCGTCCATATATCGTACAGATATCTCATGGTTCCGTACAGAATGGCCACGCACTCTGAGAGAGAAACGGTCAAACAGCGTTAGAGACAGCAACGCTGTTTGGATGTGTTCAGTATCAACTACTTGCTATTGTTTAACCCAGTCTCCACCTACTCTATGATAGATTCCTTCGCCGCCTTCAGGATCATAGTATGCATTCTTGAAGTTGTCATTATAGTCAAGCAAATTGCTACCAAGTGTTACGTTGGAGCCGATAGTGATAGTGGTTATATTTATTCCCCGTTCGAACGTATAATCCCCTAGAGATACATTATCGGGGATTTCCACACTAGTAAGGGTGGGATTACCATGATTTGGTTCAGGATTGTTCCCGAAGGCACTGTTTCCAATAGTACATACGCCGCCCGGGATTCTTACCGCAACCAGGTAATTGAAGCCAAACGCCGAACCGCCGATATCTCTTACGCTATCTGGGATGGTGATGTTCTGCAGTTCATTACTCAAGAATGCACTGTTGCCAATATGCGTTACGCTATTTGGTATGGTTACGCTGGTAAGTTTGTTTAGCCAAAACGCTCCACGCGCTATGGTGGTTATGCCATCAGGTATAGTTATACTGGTAAGTCTATTAGCTGTAAACGCGTACTCACCAATGGTGGTTACGCTTTCCGGTATGTCCACACTAGCTAGTAGATTATTATTGAACGCCCATTCTTCTATTGTAGTTACACCATCGGGTATGACTACACTGGTAATTTGAGCATGTTGAAACGCTTCTTTCCCAATAGTTGTTACTGCCTTCCCATTTATACTGGAAGGAATCTCCGGGTCAAGTTCTTCGTCCAAGTTATTATGCTTACCTTTTGCCTGATATTTTGTTATGGTGCCAGTGCTGCTATCAAACTCAAAGTAGTCTGCCATAGTGGCGTCCCTATAGGTTGCCGTCACCGTAACGGCATTGTTCGGCATAGTGAAGCTAGTAGTTTCAGCGTTCACATCGGCAAAGCTCCCGCCGGCTGACGTAGTCCACTTGTCGAACACTTTGCCTGACTCTTCCGGGGCATCAGCACTGATATTGACAGTCGCACCTTCAGCATATTCTCCGCTACCGATTCCGTTTCTTACAATAAGAGGATTTGGGTCGGTCTCAATGGGTGTCATTGTTCCCGCAAAATCGGCGTTGGTGCTCGCCTTAGAAATTGCTAGATTATTTGGTTCAAATGTGTACCCGTTGAAGATGGGGGTCAATGTACAAATGCCCGTTAAACCAGCCAATGTATATTTCCCACCATTTTCTGTTATAGTCGTGGTGCTCTTACCCCCCGTAACCACAATCTTTGCACCAACTATTCCATCACCGTTTCCATCCACGACTTTGCCCGAAACGGTATAGGATTTGCTGCTTGTACCTCCTCCAAAACAACCGGCTATGCTTAGAGAGATAGCCACCAACGCAACTATGTAAAACCCGGTCATTCTAAAGCAGAAATGTCTCATTACCTCAGCTCCTCCTCACGTTACCGAATGTCTCTAATGCAAACTATTAAGTCTTTGAACTCCCCACTTTACCTAGCCATAGTTCTCCCTCCACTTCTGACCGTCAAATCTGGTTCATAGTAAGATGACCGCTTATGAGCCTACCAAAATTATGTGATTCAGCGCTTGTGTTTCGCACTACCTTCATAGTTGAGTTTAGGAGAACGGGAAGAGGAGGTCATCCATCCAAAGTTTGAGATGAAACAAAAAAACCTCATACTTTCGTATGAGGACCCAGGCAGAGCCTGTATTCACGGGACCAACGGATGGCAATCACATGATTACGATCTAGCACGGCTAAGCCGATGCGTAGAGCTTTGAGTCGTTTCCTTATTAAGGTAGTATTTGCGCCTTTCTGAGTCATTTGAGCCAAGGACTTTTCGGATTTCGCGATTGCCGATTGTAAAGAATTCTCAAGGTTATGGAATACCTGATCTTCATACCAGCCCCACCACGAAGGTTCGCGTAAGAACTCGACCCTTTCATCACTAAACCACTCTTAATGAATAGGAAGCTTTAGCGGCACCGGGACCCAGTTCCCTGCGAGTAAAATGACTTCCCGTCTCATAATTTACAGACATCATGAAATCCAGTGCTGACTGCACATCTGAAATGCAAACCTCATTTCCTTGCCATTCGACGAAGTTTTATTTATCTTCATGATAGTTTCTTTCTCCTTTTTATTCCCACGAGCGCATTTTTGTACTTTAGGTCGAGTAGATAAGACAGATATGAACCTTAAAACCCAGTAACATGAGCACTTACACCCTAGACATCAATACAACACACTCAACATGTGTCGGTTGAGGGATGGGAAGGCAAATCTTTCACATCATTTTGAGTCCTTTTTCTATTAATCTGCTTGTGCATTTTACTCTGTATGGAATTTGAGTATTCCGTTTTATAGATGAAAGTTAGCTTA
>JAAZLB010000187.1 GCA_012799535.1 Bacillota bacterium
TTACTTTTTTGGCAAACAAAAGACAAATAAAAACAAACTCTTTTTAATAGAGAATAAGCTAGCTGGGCCGCTTGACAGGGGTAAGAAACATTTGCCTGCATGGGATGGAAAGAGAGCGCTTACTATTGGCTACTTCGGCCTTCTCACTTACACCAACACATGGGATATGTTAACTAAGCTTGTAGATAGTGAACCAAACAAGTTTCAAATATACGTACGTGGGTTCTATTTAGGGGATAGGCAGGGTTTTCGTGAACGGCTCCGTAATCCACATTTTATTTATGAGGGTCCTTATATTCATCCGGAGGATCTTTCTGGCATGCATTCTAGAATTGATCTCATCTGGGCAGGCTATATATCAGAAGATAAGTTCAAATCCTGTAATTTGCGGTGGGCCATGAGGAATCAATTCTACGAGGCATGTTATTTTAATACGCCCCTAATTGTTCAAAAGGGCACACAGGCTGAGAAATATGTGGAGAAATTCGAAATAGGGTTGGTTGTAGACATGTCCGATGTTAATGGTACCATCAGCAAAATACTAGGTATTACTCCTGAAAACATTAGCAAATGGACTGGGAACTTGAAACGATTGCCCGAAAGTTTTAGTGTTTACACGGATGAACACGAAAGGCTAGCGAAACAGTTGGGATTGTTATAGGTTGTTCAAAAGGTATAGAATAGACTTCGAAGGATGTGGGATGGAATGCAGCGTATTTCCGTGATTGGCTTAGGTTACATAGGCCTTCCAACGGCCGCCATGTTCGCAAGTCATGGAGTTAAGGTAACTGGTGTTGAGATTAATGAAGATATTTGTAACACTATTAACAATGGTGGGATCCATATTCAAGAGCCGTTTTTAGCGGATATCGTTCGGAAACAGGTAAGCCGCGGAATGATTAAATGTGTTACCGAAGTTAAACCTTCCGAGGCATTTTTGATCGCTGTACCCACCCCCATTAAGCAAGATAAGACGGCGGATTTGTCATATGTGGTTAGTGCAGGACAAGCCGTCGCTAAAGTCCTAAAACCCGGTGATTTGGTGATTTTGGAGTCCACCGTGCCCCCTAGATGTACACTAGATGTATTACTACCTATTCTAGAAAAAAGCCGCCTAAAGGCGGGGAAGGATTTTTCCTTAGCCCATTGTCCGGAAAGGGTTTTACCGGGAAACATCATTCACGAGCTAAAATATAATGATAGGGTGATTGGTGGGATTAACCCAGAATCTGCGGAAAAGTCTAGAGACCTTTATGCTGCTTTTGTGAAAGGCGAAATGTACTTGACTGATACAATAACAGCTGAGCTTTGTAAGCTGATGGAGAATACCTATCGCGATGTCAATATAGCTTTGGCTAATGAGTTAGCTAGGATTTCGGAACGATTAGGCACAAATGCTTGGGATGTGATAAAATATGCCAATAAGCATCCTAGAGTTAACATTCACCAACCCGGGCCGGGGGTTGGCGGGCATTGTTTGGCTGTTGATCCTTGGTTTGTAGCAACCGCGGCACCCGATTTAGCATCAATCATTCAATTAGCGCGAAACACCAACGATTTCATGCCAAGCTATGTTGCCAAGCGGGTCGAGGTTCTTGTGGGCCCTGGTTCGAAGGTGGTGGTTCTGGGCTGTACCTATAAACCAGATGTGGATGATTTAAGGGGAAGTCCTATCTTGGACTTAATAAAATTGCTCGGAGATGATTATAACGTAACGGTTGTTGATCCGTTTGTTGAATCATATAACGTGGATGTATATAAAGCCGCAAAGAAAGCGGATTTGATTGTGTTGGGTGTCCATCATGATAAGTTTAAGAAGATAAATTTGTCCAAACTAGCGGAAATTATGAATAGTCCTGTGTTACTTGATACTCGTAATTTTTTCAGTAGAGACAAAGTAGAGCAAGCGGGTTTTGAGTACCATCTTTTAGGTAGTGCTAAAAGAGTCAAGGTACGCGCGTGGGATACGAAAAGGAAAGTAGCCGCTTCGGTTGAAAAGGATGTGCGTAACGTTTTAAAATGCTAAAATGGCACTGACCACGCGGTTTTTTCCTACGAGAGCACCATTTGAATCGCATTTCGTATTCTAAATCATTTGAAAAGACCGAAGTACTTTGCCGCATGCGGCTTTTAATTATTGGATAGGGGCTCCGGGCCCAAGTATGAATCGGTATGATGGTGGTAAGCCTATAATTTTGCTGGGTCACCAAAAGACGGTGGATAGGAAAAGGGGAATTCTGTGGATATTGGTCTGGCTAAGGCTTTGAAAGAAACTAGAAAAGTTAGTGCAGCTGTGATCTCCCCATTGGTTGTGCTTTCTTTTCAGTACTTTATACTTGTATCGTTCAACCTGACGGGGACGGCTAGCGGCGCAAGGGTACAATTTATGTCTAAAATGTTGGTTGGGCTAATCTTTATATATGCTTTTCCGGTTGTTTGGAATAACAACAAAAACAAATTGATTGGGACATATTTTATTGCGACACTTATATTTGTTTTTTATTATCTGGTGTTTCCCAGTAATCGGACTTATATGAATGAACACATATTTCCATTGTTCTTCATGGGTTTACCGGCCTTTGTTTATGCACGCAGTGTTTTAGATTGGCGCATCCTAAAAGAGGTTATGAAAAAGGCCAGTTCAATAGTTCTAGTACTTGGTCTCATAGTTGCGGCCTTGGTTATTACTGGAAGAGGGGTCTACAGCATGCCCTTTTTCTATTGCTTGCGTCGTCCCGCTATTACTTTTCAACGAAAGTTTTAATAACATTGACAAAAGGCTTGCTGTAACGAGGTCTAAACTCAGCTTTTGGAATCATCTGTTAAACTTGTTTAACGTTAGGAGAATGTCAGGTGTATGTCATGTTTGTTGCTCGGGGTTATCCGACGGAGAAATATAAACTGAATGGCATTTTCGAGTTCGACCAGGCGAAAGCCCTTGCAGCGTTGGGATGTAAAGTAGTTTATGCCGTTATAGATGTCAGATCTGCACGAAGATGGCGAAAATGGGGATATGAATTCAAGAAAAAAGATAACGTATACATTCATGCAATTAATATCCCGTGGGGACCAATTGGTGGTCAAATGCGAAGAAAAGTAGGCACATTAGGTGCAAACTGGCTTTACGATAAAATTTGCACTATACACGGAACGCCCGATATTCTACACGGTCATTTTACTGGTTCTGCATACATCGCCTTAAAGTTAAGTGAACGAACAGGTGTGCCTTTGGTGGTAACTGAACATTCTTCTAAGATAAATGAGCCGAATATTGAGCCAGGTTTGTTCCAAAGGGCCCGAGAGGCGTACAGCAAGGCAAAGGCCGTGATCGCGGTTAGTCCTACGTTGGCGAAGAGGATTGACGAGCATTTTGGGATTCAAGCTATTTATATACCCAATATTGTTGATGTCGATATTTTTAAACACAAAAGGAAAAATGGTGTTTCGGATAATTTCGGTATAATTTCGACGGGCAATCTAATTAAGACGAAACGCATGGATCTTACAATAGCTGCGTTTGCCCAAACATTTAAAACTGACCCAACGGCCACTCTTACTATATTTGGAGATGGTCCCGAAAGAAGGGGTTTAGAACAGCAAATCTCGGGCTTAGGGATGAGTGATCGTATACGTCTTGCTGGTTTACGACCTCGTTGGGAAATAGCTGATGCATTATCGAATAGCCATTGTTTTGTGCTGGCATCGCAAACAGAAACCTTTGGCGTTGCATATATAGAGGCTTTGGCTTCGGGAGTTCCCGTCATCGCGACACGGTGCGGTGGGCCAGAGGTTTTCGTAACTGAAGAGAACGGAATCTTAGTTGATGTTGATGATATAAATCAACTCAGTAGTGCTATGCAATACATGTTTAAACACTCGAACGCTTATGACAGGGAAATAATTGCATATCATACCAAGAAAAGATTTTCGCCAACCGCGGTAGCTGAACAGATCAGACAGCTTTACCGAGAAATCATCTAATTTGGCTTGATTATCAATTGGCGGGCAAAGCAAGAAACATTATTATAATGTCTCAGTGCCGCGATGGATACTTGATTTAAAGTTAAAGAAAACAAGGCATGAATAAAAAGGATGACCAAGCAGTGATGAAGACTTTGGCCTACGTGAGCATAATTACCTCTTTAATGTCAGCAAACCTTCTTGCTTTTGATTTAGGTTTTTTTCAGCTGTCATTGTTCCGGATAACAATCATTGCTATGGCCCTGGGATTATTTGGGGAAACTCTAGTGAGAGGTGGAAAGCTGCGATTAAATATTACTAAGGGTAACAGATTTTCTATACAATTTATGTTTATCTGGTTTATATACGGATTTGTATCCTTAGGTTGGGTGAAGGATTATAATAACTGGATCCGTGCCTTGTATTTTTTGGGTCTGGGACTGTTGGTTGTAATTTTGTACAGCAAACTATTTACCAGTAACAGAGAAATTGTGCGTGGTTTTAGAGGAATGTCAATAATGATAGCCCTCCACAATTTGTTGGGTTGGTATGAAATAATTACGGGGAATTACTTCTTTTTACACCCGGATAGAATAGTCGGGTACACGCGAGGAAGCTTACCCGTCTCAACTTTTGGGAATACCAACGATTTTGCGACATTTTTGCTGGTCGCGATATTCGTGTTATATATATGCGCAGCTAACTCGAGGACTGTTGTTGGTAAAGGCGCTTACGCCGGTTTGATTTTCTCTTCATTATTTTTGCTTCTTATGACGAATTCACGGGGTAACATTTTGGGCTTTCTAGTGGGAGTGACGACGTTTTTATATTTGTCGCTCCTAAGCAAAAGAGGTCGAAGGACTATGCTTTTAGTCGCTTTAGGCTTTATTATGGTGATCATGGTGAATCCGACCGCTTTAACGGGGTTTATTTCAATGATAAACGACAAGTTATATTTTAATATTGGGGCCTATTCAGGTTCAGATGCAACTCGACTAAATTTAATAAGAAACGGATTTGAATTCGTTTTAAATACGGCTGGTTTCGGAACCGGTGCAGGGAATATAGAGCACTGGATGGCTAATCGCGGCAAATACTACACGGGGGGAATAACCAACATACATAACTGGTGGATGGAGATTCTTACCGGGTATGGCTTACTTGTGTTTCTATTATATATAGCTTTTTATGTGAAGCTGTTCCTGGATTTATACAGAAAGTATAAAACAAATAACGATCGCGATAAAACAATTTCTTTAGGGGCTATGTCCAGTATGGCGGGGTTTTTAGTTGGCTCAATGAGTTCCAGCTCAAACATCTCAACCGAGTGGTTGTGGATGTTTTGGGGTCTTTTAATTGCTTATCAGGGAATCGAAGATGCGCGTAAAAAACGCGCCGATCCCGAAACATAGTATTGATTTGACGATCATGCTTGCAGACATCATTTTCCCAGGGCGCAATATGTTTGGAATTGAATGAAAAGATGTAGGCGGTAAATACGAATAATTGAACACAAGGGGGCTAAATGTTGAATCTTGTAAAAAGAGCATTCTTAAAGGCAAGGGGCATACTATTGAAAATACCCCGTCTTCGATCTAACAAAAACCCGTTGACAATTAAAGATTTTAGCGGATATAATCAACCGTTTCATCCCTCCGTTATATATAACGAAAATGGTATCTTTGGATATCGGTATTGGATGGCCCAGACCCCCTATCCTATTGGTGGACGTCCGTATAGGGCTAGATGGGAGTGCCCCTGTATCTATTGGTCCGACGATGGGGTAGGATGGGAAACAAGTGACACTCACAATCCCATAGATGATCTTAAACCAAAGGAGATTGCAAATAGAGATTATTTTTCGGATCCTCATTTAGTATATCGGGAAGACACTAAAGAACTAGAGTGCTGGTATAGGCTGACCCATCTAGACAGAAAAGCGATGGGGAAAAAGAAACAGTATATAACATATATTGTTAGGAAAAGGACATCGAACGGGATCGCGTGGGGGAAAAGGGAATCGGTAATCAATTGTCAAGAAGATGATAGCCCGAATAGAATGATCGTGAGCCCCTCAGTTTTATGGAACCCCAAAAAGCGGGCCTATTGTATGTGGTATGTTGATGATGTTTTTGCTTCTAGAAATAGAAATATAATTTATGTTGAAAGCCTGGACGGTCGCAGTTGGGCAGCCAGGACACGGATTTCTATGGATCGTTATATTGATCCGTGGCATATTGATGTCAATTTCTTTGACGGTCGGTACCATTTAATTAACTACACTCTTGAAAAACGAAAGGGAATTAATTATTTTATTAGCACAGACGGAATAAGATTCGACTTTGTCAAGGAACTACTGGCACCATCTATTTACCGGTTTAACAGCTTTTATAGGGATAGTTTATATAGGAGTTGTTCGGTTAAAGGTCACGATGGTGTACGGCTATATATCAGTGCCAGTGATGGAATTGAAACATCGATCGGGCTAATGAGCGGAAACACCTTATCCGATCTTACGCTTGTTGGCGTGCAGCAATAACTTCCGTGCTGGATAGGCTTAAGCGCATAGTCGCCGAGAAAGAACTGCAAATTACCATAATGGAAGAGGTCAACGACTCCGAAACCCTCGGTAACCGACAAAGTGATGGTAGCTACTCGGTGGATCGAGCAAGGGTATAACGCCGTCCTTGTTCTCCATTCTGTCGGTTTAGTCTCTTCCACCTATTACAACCACAAGGCGCGGAAATTGAAACAAGCAATTACTGAACCAAAATCAAGAAAAACTCGGGCCGGGCTGCCCATACCGGGTTATGCCTATACCTACTCGGGCCAAAAAACTCCAGATGAACGGGTTAAAGAATTCATAATGGAGGAAATCTCCGGCGACGGGTACCCTTATGGCTATAAAAAGCTCACAGCCTGTCTGCAAGAAGATCATAAGTTGAACATCAATCATAAAAAAGTATACCGATTATGTAAGGAGTTGGACGTATTGCTTCCTCAGCGGAAAATTGTTCCGAAGCATCCACGTAAGTTGGCTAAGAAAACCAAGGTAACAGGTTCTAATCAACTTTGGCAGATGGATCTCAAATATGGCTATATTGCTGGGACTGATAGATTCTTTTTCGTAATCTCAATAATCGATGTTTATGACCGCTGCATCGTGGGCTATCACATAGGACTTAGGGCCTTGGGATTGGATGCCCTCAGGACTTTAAAACAGGCAATTATGGCAAGGGGAGTACTAGATACTGATGAATTGATATTACGAACAGATAACGGGCCGCAGTTCACCTCTAATGTGTTCCAGGACGGCTGCGCTGCGTTGCCGGTTACTCATACCCGCATACCGGTTAACACGCCGAACATGAATGCCCATATTGAGTCTTTCCATTCGATACTTGAAAGCGATTGCCTAAGGCGTCATGAATTTCAGTCCTATGCTGAGGCCTACAAACATGTAAGTGAATTCATGGATTACTATAACCACAGGCGGCGTCACGGCAGTCTAAAAAAGAAGGCTCCTTTTAATTTCTATCTTAGCAGTCTGAACCAAGAGAAAAAACTAGAAATAACGGTCGCCTAAGAAAAGAAATCGAAATTATTTGATTTTCAAAGAACTAAGCAGATATTCTCCAGAATAGGGGGGTCAAGCCGCAAGGACCCGGAAGTCCGCAAAAAACAACGTAAACAGGAGCGAGAGGACTCTAAGATACGAAATCACATTGAAGGAAAGTTCGGTGAAGGCAAACGCTTCTATGGACTAGGCCTGGTCATGACCCGTCTTGCAGACAGCTGCGAAACGGTTGTTGCTCTGCAATTATTAGTGATGAATTTGGGGCGCAAGCTCCGGATTCTTTTTCTCCAATTTTGGAAACGCTTTTTTTGGCATTATTCTTGGCACTTATCGGTTGAATAAAGGTTGTTCAGCGACCCCTAAATAAATCTCGGGTTCTTCTTTTAAAAAGATAGGCAAAAGAGGCCTCTCCCCTAAAATGTTTTAATTGAGAAAAAACATGAAAGGAGCAAGGCCTCAAAATGATATCAGTTTTATTGGAAAAGATTATTCAGGACGAACTAAACTTTGAACAACTGGAGGAAGCAGCATGGAAACTTTCACAGGGCTCCCTTGGTATCCCGGCCATAGCCCTGGTCATGACTTTGCTGGCCATGATTAGTTTCATCTATCAACCGGCAGTACAGGCAAGTATTCCGGCCTTACAAACAGAAGCAAATCTAGAAAAAGCTAATGGCATTGTCATGGGAATCGGAGCCCTTACGGGCTTATCCGGCCCTATTGTAGGTGGATTGCTTTATGGTTTCTTAGGCCTTAAGGTACTGGTGAAAATTAGTTGCTTGTCCTTTTTACTGTCAGCGATTATGGAGATGTTTATCAAGATTCCCTTTGAGAAAAGGCCCCATACTCAAAAGATGACCACGCTCATCTTTAAAGACTTGCAGGATGGTTTTCGCTATGTCACCAAAACAAGACCGGAAATCTTCAAAATCATGACTTTGGCGGCTTTACTAAATCTTTTCTTGGTCCCATTTTTCATCATCGGCCTTCCTTATATCTACCGAATTACCCTAGGCCTTTCTGATAAACTCTACGGCCTGGGCCTTGGTATTATTGAACTAAGCACCATCGTAGGGGCTTTAACTGTCGGGCTTGTAGCCAAAAAAAAATGACGCTTAACACCCTCTATAAATGGATTTTCGTCATAAGCGCCCTCTTTATCCCCATGGCTCTGCCTTTTACCCCAAAAATCCTAGGAGCCGGTTTTCTTGCCCCCTTTGTATTACTCAATATTTTTGCCGTCCCAATTGCCATCATGGTTACTCAGCTTTCCATTTTCGTCATCACGTCAATTCAAAAAGAAACTCCTAACGAACTTTTAGGCAAAGTGCTGGCAACGATTACCGCAGTAGCCCAATCCGCTGCGCCCCTGGGCCAGCTGCTGTATGGAAGATTGTTCGAAGTACTAAAAAATGCGATTTACATACCCATGTTAATCATTGGAGTAATCGTTTCATTGGTTGGAACCGTTGGCAAGGGTTTCAAGATTGGATCTTCATAATCCCCGCATTGGCTCGCATTTGTCTGTAAGCCCCAACTACCGGCCGCCTACCCTAAAGATCGCTTGACTGGAACCGAAGGAAATCACATAGTGCTGTCCCAAGGGTTCCAACAAGTTCAGCTTAAAGTATCCATTCTTCGTTTTTTCAATTTCGCTTGCCTTAACCTCCTGAGCGTCATATTCGAAAATGTAATATTTTTTATCCGCGTTGATCACAGATTCGCAATAGTCGGTCCCGGACCACAAGCCAAAAATAAAGGCCTCGTTTGGCTTGGAATCCAAAACTCCTTCGTCTATCTCATTTACATAAGCCGGTATAATAAAACTGATTAATCGGTCGAGGTATAGCGCCGGATTCTCGTCGTTTATTAATTCGAACTTTTTCTGACCTACTTGCACCTGCGTCCCATCCATTGAGATCCTTACGGATCCGTCCACAGTATACCCTTGTGCTGTAATATTGATCCTGTTAACCTCTGCATTCGTTACCCCAATCAAAACTAGTTGTTCTTCGGGCAATAGGGTGTTGATTTCGTGTTCTAAATCAAAGAGCAGGCATTTATTATTAAAACAAACGGTATAGAAGGTATGCACTACCATGGTGCGTCCCGCCGGAGGGACCAAGGGTGTGAACCCATCGCCATTCATTATATATACTCCGGGGGCCTCCTTTGCCTGTTCCAACGTCATTCCTGAGGCATGCCCGGGTAAACAGGCAATGGATAAAACAAGCATGACTGTGAAAACTAAGACGCTTTTCTTCATCATCATCTCTCCTTTGATATCTTGTTGTTTGCTACGATGTTGGCCCTTGTTTCGCCTTACAGTATTTCGATAAATAAACGACAGCTCCTCCGTAACGACGATAATCCTGTGAGGAGACGTGGCTCTTGTTACATTATTGTAGATCTACACGATGTTTTCCTAGGGTAAATGCAATTTGATTTCTGTTGAAAGCGAAGGGAAACTGCACTCTTAAGCCAGCACAGCGAATTGCCGCCGGCAAAACTGCACGCAATTATCAGCGAAAAATGCTCAGCCCGGCCGGGTTTAAGGCCCGCCTGCAGGCGGGCCGGAGGGTTATCATTAGAATTCTATGTCGAGCGGTTTATCCCCTTCTTCTAAATCATCAGCCATGGCCAAACTGGCCATCAGAAGCTTGTGCGCCACTTCAGCCAAAATATCCCCGTCAGGGATGACAATGACCAAAGCGGTTGTGTAACAGTCCTGCAGAAGGATTTTAGTGGTGTATGGAACCATCAATTTTAGATCTATAAGCTTCAATTTCCGCTGAGTCTTCTATGTGAAATTCATGAAGCATTTTTGTCCCCCTTTTCTCTAGCCCAGAGCCAAATTGTTGGCTGCGGCCAACACGGTCTCAGTATCAATAGTTTGCTTTTCAAGCTGGGTGCCCAGCAAAAGCGCATTAGTCATTACGGAGTTAATAGTCCTGGGTACACCGTTAGCGTAACCGGCGAGAGCATTAATTGCAGCTTCATCAATGATAGAGCGGGCCCCACCGGCCGCTTCAATGCGGCTGTAAACATAATCAGTTGTTTCTTGTTTGCTTAACCCTTCGTAAGTGTAATGTACAACCACCCGTTGGGCTAATGCTTCGTGCACCGGCTTTGCCAGGATGCTCACCACGTGGGGTAAGCCAACTAAGATTAAAGCGAAGCAATCCATGGAATCATAGTCTTGGTGCATCAACATCTTTAAGTCCCGAAAGATTTTGGTGTCGAGGTATTGGCATTCATCGATGGCAATAAAGATCGTTTTCCTTTTTTCTTGCAGCAAATAGCGAACCCGCGCTTGAATGGCTTTAAACATATCAGCCTTACGGCTGGACGGTTCCAAATTGAGCTCCAGGCAAAGCTGGCGGTAAAATTCGTTGACCAGACCTGACGCATGAAAGTTAAGATGCCTGCGGTATCGGTGAATTGGCAGTTTTAAATAAAAACTTTGCCGCAAAAAGGGCTGAACAAAAATAAAGCCGTATGGGACAATAGTGTGGGAGATTTTAAAAGGAGGGACCACACTATGGTTCAAACCAGTAAAAAAGAAGGCCACGTTCTTTTAAGCGGTCGTTGGTTCAGCAAGAAAGAATTAGACGATATAAAATACATCGTAAAGACGTTTCCGAATTTAAGCCGGAATGAGCTGGCATTGACCATCTGCGAAGGGCTTTCATGGCTAGCGCCTAACGGCAAACACAAAGTTGAATCGTGCCAAAAAATGTTGGAAGAACTGGAAAAACAAGGGGAGGTCGTTTTACCTCCGAAACGCAGTATGCGCTCGCCTACAATTCCTAAGATTAAACCGGGATCACGCACCAATGCCAAACCAAAGATAACAGGCAGCGTTGGTGATGTGGCCCCGGTCAAGCTAAAAACCGTGCGGAGCCGTGATGGAATCAAGCTCTGGAACGAATATGTAGAACGCTATCATGCTCTTGGTTACAAGCGCCCTTTTGGCGCTCATCAGCGTTACTTTATTGCGTCTAAACCCAGGGCAGAACTTCTGGGGTGTCTCTTGTTTTCAGCATCCGCTTGGGCTTTAGCGGAAAGGGATGATTGGATCGGTTGGAGTAAACAAGATCGCAGCCAACGGTTAAGTCTCATCGTAAACAACAGCCGCTTTTTAATTTTTCCTTGGGTTCAAATTAAAAACCTGGCCAGTAAGGCCCTTTCTTTGGCAGCCAAACAGGTCATCGTTGATTGGCAAGAACGGTTCTGAGATATAGCTGATGCGTTTTTTTCCCGCTTCCACTTGACTGAACTTACGAAAGAACAACTTTAACCTTGCCACCGGATCCTTTAATTCTTTTTCGCCGGGCCCAAAATCATCAGTAATGATATCCATACCAATATAAGCCTGCCAATCATCATCGAACATAATGGCGTTTCTGGTGGAGAAACAACCGCTTAAAGCTAAAGAGAAAAGAACAAAAACGGCGATCAAGGCCAGGCGTTTATTTCTTTTCATCTTGACTCACTTCTCTATTGTTTTTTACTGCACACAGAACCGCTTTATTGGACGTGGAACTGAAAACAGCTGCTGCTCAGCGAGCAATAAATTCCGGCCCTATTCATTGCCCAAATAATAAGCATTTCTAATGGCGGTGGCCTACTTTTTTCAGTCTTCGGGCCCTTACTTTGACTGCACAAAATCGAAAGGCGCGCCCCGCTTGTCTTAACCTGTAAAACATATTTGAGCCGCTCACTAAATTCGGCTTTAAACCGCTCCTTGGGGATCATACCGCCTTCTTTTCTTTTGCAAACTTTCAGGCGAAACCCGCAGGCAAATATTAACAGAGGATTTTTTTGCCAATCGCAGTCTTTATTTATTTTAAAGGCACTACAAACCTAAACAGCTTGTATTATTTTACCGAGATGCTCCCCTTGGGAA
>JAAZLB010000188.1 GCA_012799535.1 Bacillota bacterium
CAGGGATTCAAGAGTTCTCAGTTTCTGCGCCGTAGGCTTGAAACTCTAAAATATCACCATGTTTAATTGGTGTGGTAAAGCCCGCTTCTTTCCCATTGACTAAGATCTTTCCGCCCCTTTGTAAAAAGGCTTCTTCCGGTTCATAATCTCTAAAGACGTCTGTTACAATATAGGAATTCAAGGCCCCAGTTAGTCGTGGTTCATACTGAATCCGATCCTGGGGTCTAACCACGTAATCGAAGGAAACTTCTTGCCCATTAGCTAAAGGGGTGGAGGTTTTAGCAGTAAGGTCTAATTCCACTCCATTCACCTTAATGGTGATTCCTGGGGTATTTTCCTGAGATGGTTGGCAAATATCCTGGAGTGTAACTGATTTACGGCGATAGTTCACTTCTTGCCCATTATTAATAGGTGTGGTTAAGGGTCTTTTTTCCCCATTAATGAATAACTCCACCTGTTCGAGGGCCACTTGACTACGCCCATTGAGGAAGTAGTGGATTTCCTGCTCTACTGGAATTTCCAAATAATCGAACAACTCTTGGAAAGTGGTGATCGGTTGCAAACTGATCCGATCCCGATCCTGGAGAATATAATCAGGCTCTCGAATTTGTCCATTCACCTTAAGTAAAGGTTGGATCTTTAAGGGGGAGCCATTGAAATTTATCACAAATGAATGGACGGGGCTTTCTGTAAATTCAGCTAAGCTAACCTGTGGTGACTTTCCCCTCTCTCCCGGAATTAATTCGATCCAGTCCCCATCTTCCAAAGGTGTGGTTAGTTCTGCAGGCTCTCCATTGCATAAAAGGGTGGCAGGTTTCCCTAAAGTACCAGGCAAGGGAATATACCGACCATTTAACTCAACGGTTAAGGCTGGTCCGGGGCGCCCTAAAGATTCTGCTGGATTAACACCAGCATGTAAAAGGGCATCACCAACGGTGGAAGAAGCCATTTGTAGAAATTGAAGTTGCCGCCCATTGACGCTGACATGGATTAACTGCATGGCGCGTCCATCTAAATGGGTACAGCCAATGCCGATGGGTGTAATTACCTCGGGGCCACTAAATTCTGGCATACCCTTTACAATCTCTAGACTAGTGCGATCCCGCATCCGAACTAAATTTTCCGGTAGATCTAGGTGCTTGGCTAAAAGGGGTGCCAATTCTGGGGTGAGACTACCTCCGCCCACTAAAATTACACCTTTTGGTGCAGTTCCATTTAAACGAATAATTTCTTGTGCGATTTTCTCCGCCAAAGTCTGTACCTTAGGATAGATTGCTTCCAGAATTTCTTCATAACTAAGATGCAAAAGATTCCCAAAGACATCTTGACAAGTGATGGTTTGCTGCGGTTCCATTTCGACTTTTACTTTTTCCGCCACAGTTAGATCTAACAAGAAGGTATCTGCAATACCCTTGGTGATCGCATCACCTGCGTAAGAAACCATACCATAGCCTTTAATGGTGCCTTCTGCAGAAATTGCTAAGTCAGAAGTTCCAGCACCCACATCAACTAAAGCAATGTTGAGCATGCGCATGGTGGGGGGCACCACTATATGCATGGCGGCAATGGGCTCAAGGGTAAGGGATTCCATTTTTAAACCAGCATTATCTAAGGCAGTGCCTAAAGAATCAATGACAATCCGTGGTAAGAAGGTAGCAATAATCTCCACTCTTGCCTCGTTACCTTGGTGACCGCGGAGGGATCCGATGGGTTCCCCATCGAGATAATATTGGATCACACTATAGCCAACGCATAAGTAACTATCCATCACTCCGCCCCCATTGGCACTGGCTAGCTTTTGGATCGAATTAAGTACAGCCTCCAATTCAAGGGCCCGAACTTCCTCGGTAGTTAGACGTTGCTGTGGTGAGAGGGTCATTAAGCTTGTACCAGATTCAGTCAGCAAAGAACGACCTGCGGCTGCCACAGCCACAGAAGTCAGTGGTGTGCCACTAGCTTCTTCTAATTCCCCTTTGATCATCTTAATCACTCGGGAAACTGCGTCAATATGATGGATTTGTCCATCGGCCATGGCTCCGGGTAATTGTTGATAGAGGCTGGCCTGCTTAATTACAAAATCATCCCCAGTGGGGGACATGAGCAAACCCGCGATCTTCCTAGTACCAATATCCAAAGCAAAGACTTCAGTAGCACTCATTAGCTTCACCTCGCTAGTTATTTCCACACGAAGGGAAAGGATCCTGTTTTTGAGTTGCTAGGAGGATAGTCTTGAGTTGGAGAGAAAGTATAAGTACTAAATAAGCTAAGATAGGAGCGAATAAGATGAGTCAACTTCCTGAACGGCACGAGATCCCTAGTGAACTCAAATGGAAACTGGAAGATATTTATAGTAGCAATGAACTTTGGGAACAAGATCTGGCCAAGGCTCGGGACAGTAAGGGGCGGATTTTGGCACTCCAAGGGACAATCACCTCTGGGGAAGCATTACTTAAAGCGTTGCAAGTGCGCGATGAAATCAGTCAGCTCATGGATGGTTTATTCGTCTATGCTCGGATGAGAAAAGACGAAAACAACGCAGACCCCCTCTACCAAGGTTACGCGGACCAAGCCCAAAGTGTGGCAGTGGGGCTACGCAGTGCTATGGCCTTTTTAGAACCAGAAATTTTGAGTTTAGAGCCGCAACAGGTTTTAGGTTGGGTAGATCAGATTCCTGAATTGGAACTGTACCGCCATTATCTAGAGAACATTTTGCGCATGAAGGCCCATACCTTACCTGCAGAACAGGAGCAGTTACTGGCAGCTGCCGGTGAATTGGCCCAAATACCTGGAAACATTTTTACAATGTTTAACAACGCCGATTTAGAATTTCCTCAGGTGAAAAACGATGCAGGTGAGATGGTAGAATTAACCCATGGTCGTTATATTCAACTTTTAGAGTCTCAAAAACAAGAAGTGCGAAAAGGTGCTTTTGAGGCTATGTACGAAACATATTCCAGCTGGAAGAATACCCTTGGGGCCACCTATGTTGGAGCGGTGAAAAAGGAGCTCTATTTTGCTAAAGCGCGAAAATATGATTCCTCTCTAGAGGCAGCCTTAGATCAGGATAACATCAAACCTGAGGTCTATATGAATCTCATTGATTCCATCCACGATCATCTCCACCTTCTCCATCGCTATGTGGGCTTAAGAAAGAAACTCTTGGGCTTAGATGAATTACACATGTATGATTTGTATGTACCCATGGTAGGGGATGAACACATGGAAATCCCTAGAGAAGAGGCTATTACCATGGTACAAGCAGGTTTACATCCCCTTGGAGAACAATATCTTACCGATTTAAGTCGTAGTTTCGAGGATGGCTGGATTGATTGGTTGGAAAACCGGGGTAAGACAAGTGGAGCCTACTCTTGGGGGACCTATGGTGTCCATCCTTATGTGCTTATGAATTATCAAGATAACCTTGATAATGTGTTCACCCTAGCCCATGAGTTAGGTCATGCTATGCACACTTTTTATTCTAATCAAAACCAGGAATATGTTAACTCCCAATACACCATTTTTGTGGCAGAAGTGGCTTCAACACTCAATGAATCCTTGCTTATGGATGATCTTTTGAAGAAGACTCAAGACCCGAAAAAACGGGCCTATCTTTTAAACCATTATCTCGAGCAATTTAGGGGTACTGTGTTTAGACAAACCATGTTCGCAGAATTTGAAATGATAGTTCACGGTAAGGTAGGTCAAGGAGAATCTGTTACCGCGGAACAACTCTCGGAAATCTACTACGATCTAAACAAGAAATATTTTGGAGAAGAGATTGTAGTTGACCAACTAATTGCGATGGAATGGGCCCGCATTCCCCATTTCTATCGCCCCTTCTATGTGTACAAATATGCCACCGGCTTTTCCGCTGCGGTTTCTTTAGCACAGCAGATTCTAGAAGAAGGGGAACCTGCGGTAGAACGTTATTTAGGCTTCCTTAGTGGTGGGGGATCTGATTATCCTCTTAATCTGTTGATGGGTGCAGGGGTAGATATGAGCAAGCCAGAGCCTATTATCCAAGCTATGGATGTCTTTGAAGAACTCCTTAATGAACTAGAGGAACTTTCCAAGGGGCACCTTCAAGCCTAGCTTTTGGGAGGACCTCCTCTTGACGTGTGCTTTATAACAAGTGAGTATTAGACTGGAGATGGGCCCCAAGGGCCCATCTTTCATTATGGCAAAGACCACCCCTAATCTAAGGGCAATAGGAACAGGGCCAGTCTAGGAGCCTGATTTCCAACTGTCAAA
>JAAZLB010000189.1 GCA_012799535.1 Bacillota bacterium
AGTGGCAAGGGAAGCGAGCAAATTATGTTCGATGCGAAAGAACTTTTTGAAGATGAGGTGCTAGCATGAGGCAATTACAGTTTGATGTGGCAGTAATTGGTGGGGGCCCAGCTGGTTTAGCAGCCGCTTTAGCCGCCCGTCGTGAAGGCGCTGCTAAAGTGGTGATTATTGAGCGGAACAATGAGCTTGGTGGTATCTTACAACAGTGTATTCACCATGGCTTTGGCTTACATCGTTTCAAAGCGGAACTAACTGGTCCTGAATACGCCCAGCGCTTTATCAACGAGGTCAAAGAATCGGATATTGAAGTAATGCTGGAAACCATGGTTTTGGAAGTAACCGATGATAAGAAGATTTATGCGGTTAACAGCAAGGTAGGTATGGTGGAGATTGCTGCCCAAGCAGTGGTTTTAGCCATGGGTTGTCGAGAAAGGACCAGGGGTGCCTTAAGAATTCCTGGTAGTCGTCCTGCAGGGGTGTATTCTGCTGGCACGGCTCAACGGTTTGTGAATATTGATGGGTATGTACCTGGTAAGAAAGCGGTTATCCTTGGATCGGGAGATATTGGACTTATTATGGCTCGCCGTTTCACCCTAGAGGGTGCTAAAGTAGAAGCAGTTGTGGAGGTTTTGCCCTATGCTGCAGGACTGACTAGAAACGTGGTCCAATGCCTAGAGGACTTTGATATTCCCCTTTATCTCCAATCTACTGTAGTTCAAGTTCACGGCGATAAGCGGATTGAAGGGGTAACCATTGCTCAGGTAGATGAAAAGTGGAATCCAGTTCCAGGAACAGAAAAATATATTGAATGTGACACTTTGCTCCTTTCAGTGGGTCTAGTTCCTGAAAACGAGCTTTCTACCCAGGCGGGTGTTGCTATTGATCCCATTACTAACGGACCAATTGTGAATGAATCTATGATGACCAATATTCCAGGTATTTTTGCCTGCGGTAACGTGCTCCATGTACATGATTTAGTAGATAATGTCTCTAAGGAGGCGGAGCGGGCAGGGGAATTTGCCGGTCGTTATGTAACTGGTCAAGGCGGGCAGGTTTCTAAGCGTATTAAGGTAGTAGCAGGAGAAAACATTCGTTACGTGGTACCTCACGAAGTCTCCACAACTGAACCGGTAGAATTCTTCATGCGGGTCCAAAGACCTGATGAGAATGTAACTTTAGATGTGGGTGGTCTTCGCTCGCAGCGTAAACAGACTGTTCGTCCTAGCGAAATGTTAAATATTACTATCACCCCAGAACAATTGCAATCTTTAGAAGGGGACACCCTCACTATTCAAATTGTTTCTCAAAAGGAGGCTGCGGCTCGTGGTTAAACATATTACTTGTACCGTTTGTCCTTTAAGTTGTGATGTAGTTTTAGAGCTTGGGGAAAACGATGAAATTCTTAACTTGACCGGAAACAAATGTGCCCGGGGCAAGAATTATGCCACTAAGGAGCATACTGCTCCTGAACGCACCCTCACAACCATTGTGAAGGCTCGCGGTGGAATTCATCCCCTTTTACCTGTCCGAACCAATCAGCCCATCCCTAAGGGTATGCTAAAAGAGGGTATGCTGGCCACTTCTAAAATTGTAGTGGATGCTCCTGTGACCATGGGTGATGTCATTGTAGAAAACTTCTTAAACCTTGGTGTGGATTTAGTAGCATCTAGGGATTTATAAAACGAAGGTGATCAAGAAAGGCCTCTTGGTGTTATAATCAAGGGGCCTTTTCCATCGCTAAACAGTTTAGTTTACTTTCCGAAATTAGCGATAATGTCTTGAAGTTGTTGGGCTAGTTCCGCTAAGTTTTGGGCTGCGGCAGCAGTTTCTTCGGTACCGGCAGCGGTTTGTTCCGTAATCTTACTGATTGATTCAAAGAGGGCGACTGCTTCTTTGGTTCGAGCAGTTTGGTCCACAGAATCCTGAGCGATCGCCGCCACTAAGGCTGTACTAGCTTCAGTAGCCTCGGTAATTTCCTGTAAAGCTTGAGCCACATCTAAAACTTGTTTTTCTCCGTCTTCCACACTGTGAATTGATTGAAGTGCATCGCTTTGAATACGTTTTAGCACTACCTCAATTTCTGCTGTAGCTGCTTGGGAACGTTCCGCTAGTTGTCGGACTTCCTGAGCCACAACTGCAAAGCCCCGTCCTTGCTCACCGGCTCGAGCTGCCTCAATGGCCGCATTGAGGGCGAGAAGGTTGGTCTGTTCTGCAATGTCTTGAATTAAGCTTAGGATCTGGGCAATCTCTCTTGTTTGTTCCCCTAGGCCATCTACTGCGGTCTTGATTTCTGCCATTCCCTCCACCGCTGCCTGAGCCTGGTTTTGTCCATGGGCCGCGGAGCGGGAAGCTTCGTTAGCGAGGCGAACCGCTTCATTCGCCCGGTTATCAATGCCGATCATGGCTTCATTCATTTTCTCGATTTGTAGTGTACCACTTTGAATATCCTGAATTTGGTTTTGGGCACCTGCTGCCATCTCTTGCATCCCAGCACTAATTTCTTGACTAGCGGTGGCCACAGAATTACTTGCAGTTCGCATACGATGTAAAAGCCTGGCCAAATGACTAGTCATGGCGTTAAACGCTTCTGTTAGAGCACCAGTTTCATCTTGACTCTTATGTTTTGGTCGGTACTGGCGAAGCTCCCCTCTAGCTACACCTTGGGCGTGGTGGGTGAGGGCATTGATGGGGGCCGCAATAGTACTAGAAAGGATCAAAGAGACAAGCCCAATGAGGATTACTGCAAGAACCACTACTATATAGCTGACCAGTTTGAGCTGGTTAATTTGGGCCAATGAATAATCGGTTGGTTGAGCTAGTCGGATCTCCCAGTCTAAGTTAAAGGGCGAATCTGGTCTCTCCTCTAAAATAGCCTGAGCAGTTACTGCACGCTGACCTGAGCTCGATTGTCCAAATTCCCCATTAACTGGTAGGTTTATAGGGCTGAAGGCTGTGTGCTCTAAGTAAGTTTTAATGTTAATCCCTGCGGAGCTATTTTCCGCAACAATGATAGGGAGTCCCCCTTCAAAGATCTGTAATTCGCCGTATTCGATTTTACTGAGGATGTCAACGAACTCTGTTTCGATAAAGGAGAGAGGAACTAGACCCCTTAACACACCAGCTGGACGCCTAGTAGTGCTCCGATTAATCACAGTGGCAATAATGATCCCTGGTTCTTCAAGACCTGGCAATTCTTGAAGACTACTAATATAGGCTCCATTTTCCATAGTCTTAATAAACCATTCTTCCTGCTCATGAATAAAACGATCAGGCCGTTGGGTGGCAGCTAGGGTCATCCCATCTAAGGTGGTCACAATGAGCTCTACAAAACCTTCGAAATCTGTGACAGTGGTTTGCAAGAAGGCCTGGGTGCGAGTATTACCTTCAAGATTTCTCGTTTCGCTCATGATTTGTTCCATCTCTGCAATGGATTTATCTTCAAGTCCTAGTTCCCTAATTTTGTTAGTAGGTCTCAGTACGGCTAATTGCTCTACAGAGGGGTTGACTGATAACACTAAAAGCTCATTGGTGAGCCTATTGATACAATTAGTCAAACTTACGGACAATCTCTGTGCTTGGTCATCGAGGTTGCTAGCTACCAAGTCAACGATAACTTGCTGAGAACGGTTGATTATTACTCCAGCTAAGATCAAAAGGGGGATCAGAGCTACAGTAACAACTACAACAGTGAGTTTGGCCCGGAGGTTGAGGCTTAATCTAAATGAACGACTGGATTTTTTCGTTTTTCGCTCTTTATCGCTAGGCTTAGTCATGAATTCACTCCCCACATTAGGATGATATTTATAAATACTAGGTAAGTAGCATATATCCTGCCCATTTAATGTAGAAACGCTCTTATTTTGCCATATTGGCCAGTTTGTGGTAAAATAAAGGGGAAAATTATGGTCAAAGGAAGTGAATGAGTGAAGAAGCACATTAAAACCCTAAGTGGAACCGCCCTAAAGAATACCTTACAGACTGGGGGTTGCGGTGAGTGTCAAACCTCTTGCCAATCTGCATGTAAAACTTCTTGCACCGTGGGAAACCAGGCCTGTGAACAGTAAAGTGAAGCGTCCCTTATTCAAAGAGGATTTCTTTGAAAGAGGGATGCTCATTTTCCATAGAGGTGAATTTAAGTGTTAGATAAAAGTTGTGTCCATAGTTTTTCCCAAAATGATCTGCACCTGGTGGTGGATGGTAACTCAGGAGCAGTGCATGTGGTAGATGAAAAGGCCCTGGAGGTAATTCAAACTATCTTAAACAACGAGGATTTGCACACCAGGGAGGATATCTGGGCATTTTTTCAGGATCCGGAGCTCAAAGAAGTGGTGGACGAAGTTTTGGATCTGATCAAAGAAGGCTTGCTTTTTAGCCCGGATATCACTGAGACTCCGCCCCGGCCAGATTCTGTTGTGAAGGCTCTTTGTTTGAATGTGGCCCACGATTGCAACTTACGTTGTGATTATTGTTTTGCTTCTACAGGGGATTTTGGTGGGGATCGGGAATTGATGTCCCTAGAAGTAGCTAAGCAAGCAGTTGATCTTCTAATTCAAGGCTCCGGTCATCGAAAACAGTTGGAAATTGACTTTTTCGGTGGGGAACCATTACTAAACTGGGATGTAGTGAAGGAAACCGTTCTCTATGGTAACAAACAGGCGGAAAAACATGGCAAAGTGTTTCGCTTTACCATAACTACCAATGGATTTGGGCTTAAGCCTGACATTGAAGAGTTCATCAATGAACATATGTATAATGTAGTCTTGAGCATTGATGGGCGCCCGGAAGTTAATGATCGGGTTAGAAGGACTATTTCTCAAAAGGGTTCTGTTTACGAAATAATAGTGCCGAAGTTCAAGCGTTTAGTTGATGGTCGGCAAGGCAAGAGCTACTTTGTGCGGGGAACATTCACTGGGCATAATTTAGATTTTGCTTCAGATGTGATCCATTTAAGTGACCTAGGCTTCGATCAAATCTCCATGGAACCAGTGGTTGCAGATCCCCGGGAGGAGTATGCTTTGACTGAAGAAAATTTACCAAAAATCCTTAAGGAGTATGAACGGCTAGCCGATATATATCTCGAACATTACAATTCGGAACAAAGTTTTGAGTTTTTCCATTTCAATGTAGAGTTGAAAAAGGGACCTTGTCTGTATAAAAGACTGTCCGGTTGTGGAGCTGGCTATGAATACTTAGCGGTCTCTCCCACCGGGGAACTTTACCCCTGCCATCAGTTTGTGGGTCAAGAAGAATTCGTTTTAGGCACAGTGTGGACAGGTGTGAAAAACCAGGAGTTACCAAATACTTTTAAGGATAGTCATGTGTTGAATAAGCCTGCTTGTTCCGTTTGCTGGGCTAAATATTACTGTAGTGGTGGCTGTCATAAAAATAATTTGGAATATGCAGGAAATTTACTACGACCTCACGAATTAAGTTGTCTCATGGAAAAAAAGCGCCTCGAATGCGCGTTTTATATCCAAGCTAGTTTAGCTTAA
>JAAZLB010000190.1 GCA_012799535.1 Bacillota bacterium
CGGATTTTCCTACAGGAGCTATCATTCAAGGTCGTGAAGGGATTCGGGACGCTTACACCACAGGTCGAGGTAGAATTCGAGTCCGGGCGAAAAGCCAAATTGAGCAAATGTCCAATGGCAAAACCCGTATTATTGTGACTGAACTCCCTTATCAGGTGAATAAGGCTCGGTTAATTGAGAAAATTGCCGAATTGGTAAGGGAGAAAAAGGTAGATGGCATTACAGATCTAAGGGACGAATCGGATAAATCCGGTATGCGGATCGTGATTGAAGTAAGACGAGATGCAGATCCACATGTAGTGCTTAATCGCCTCTATAAGCATAGCCAGCTAGAAGATACCTTTGGTGTAATTATGCTAGCATTAGTCGACAACGAGCCTAAAGTTTTAAACCTTAAGGAAGTTTTAAACCACTACTTGGATCACCAAAAGGAAGTAGTCATCCGACGGACCCGTTTTGAACTACGTAAGGCGGAAGAACGGGCCCATATCTTAGAAGGTTATCGTATCGCCCTTGATAACATTGATGAAATTATCGCTTTAATCAGGTCGGCCAAGAATGACCAAGTGGCGAGACAAGGTTTGATGGAACGCTTCGGTCTAAGTGAACGGCAAGCGGTAGCCATTTTAGATATGCAACTAAGACGCTTAACTGGTTTAGAGCGGGATAAGATTGAAGATGAGTACCAAGAACTTCTCAAAACAATTGCACGATTGAAGGCAATTCTTGGAGATATGAACTTGGTTTATGAGATTATTAAAGAAGAATTGATCCGCATTAAGGATGAGTTCGCTGATGAACGGCGCACCAAGATTGGTTTGTCTGTAGGTAATTTAGAAGATGTGGATCTAATAGCAGAAGAAGATATTGTGGTTACCATGACCCACCAGGGTTATATTAAGCGCTTGCCCGTTGATACCTATCGGGCTCAACGCCGTGGTGGACGAGGGATCACGGCCTTGAATACTCGCGCGGACGACTTTGTGGAGCAACTCTTTGTGGCTAGCACCCATAGTTACGTTCTCTTCTTTACTAATAAGGGACGGGTGTATCGCCTACGGGGTCATGAGATTCCTGAAGCTGGCCGTAATGCTCGAGGCTATGCAGTCATCAACTTATTGAGCCTTGAACCAGGTGAGAGAATCCAGGCTACCATTCCCATTAGTGAATACTCTGATGATCAATACCTCACCATGGCTACCGCCAATGGAACAATCAAAAAGACGGTACTCAGTGAATTTGACACTAATCGTAGTGGCGGACTGATTTGTATCACTTTAGTGGATGATGATGAACTTGTAGGTATTGAGCTAACAGATGGAAAAGAAGAAATAGTGTTAGTTACCAAGGAAGGCCAAGCCATCCGCTTTGAAGAAGACCAGATACGTCCCATGGGTCGTTCAGCCCAAGGCGTAATCGGAATTAGGTTGGATACAGGGGATAAGGTGGTAGGTCTCGGTGTGGCTAATGATGATGCGGATTTACTGGTTGTAACTGAACGAGGCTTTGGAAAACGGACGCCTATTTCAGAATACCGGGTGACCAATCGAGCGGGTAAAGGTGTCTTAACCCTCAATAAAACTGAAAAGACTGGTACCATTGTGGGCATTCAGGTGGTTCATGAATCGAATGAGATTATGATCCTTTCTGTTGAAGGGATTATGATTCGCATGAAAGTCGCGGAAATTTCTCAGATGGGACGAAATACTCAAGGTGTCACCTTAATGCGTTTAGCAGATAATGATCGAGTCGTGGCGGTCGCCAATATTGTTGGTAAAGAGGAAGAAGAGGAAGGGGAGCAAATGGTAGATCAGGTGCAATCTGAGGACTCGGAAGAGTAAAAACCTGTTGACACACATTTCACCCTATGCTATAGTATAAAACTGTCGCCCCCAATAAGGGTTAAAGAAGGGGGAGGCAGTTTTATCCTTAATTTCGCCCATTTGTTAGTGCAAAAAGCATTGACGCTAAAACGGTAATGTGATAAGATAATTTCGCTGCCGTAAAAACGGCGAACATCAAAAGGATTTATTCCTTTCCAATGTCTGCTTCAGGGCAGATACTCAAAAGCACTTGTGCTTTTGAAAAAGCTTAAGGCATTTATTCTTTTCCAATGTCTGCTCCAGGGCAGATAACCAAAAGCACTTGTGCTTTTGAAAAACCTTAAGGCATTTATTCTTTTCCTATTCATGCCTTA
>JAAZLB010000191.1 GCA_012799535.1 Bacillota bacterium
AATGCTCATACCTATCCTACTAAGGTTCCTCACAAAGCAATTGTTAGATATTTACTGCATTATACAAGACCAGGTGATGTTATTTACGATGCATTTGCAGGAACTGGAATGACTGGAATAGCTGCGTCGCTGTGTGCAGACACTAATGTTCTGGCGATGTATGAACCCGACGAGAACTCTGAAACTAAAATTGGTGCGGCCGGAGGGCGAAAGACAATATTAAGTGATCTTTCTCCCGCAGCCAGTTTCATCAGCCATGTACTCAATAATCATACCTACACTGAGGATATGCAAAATGAAATTGGCGAAATAATAACCAGATTAGAGGATAAATTGGCCTGGGTTTACGAAACGAATCACAGCGGTAGAAAAGGTAAAATAATCTATGTTGTGTGGAGTGACGTTTATACGTGCCCTAGTTGCTTGAAGGAGATCATATTCTATAACTCCTTTATAGACAGTGATAGAAAGAGGGTCAAACGAGACAGCGTCTGTGAACACTGTGGTACAGTTATTTCCAAATCCAACATGGAGCGGGTTAGCACTTCGACATACGACCCGATTTTGCGACGAACTGTTGTTCAATCTAAACAAGTGCCTGTAGCAGTCTACTATTCAGAGGGAAATAAGAAGAGATTAGCGGAGATAAACGATTATGACATGGCGGTTATGGCCAAGATAGATGGTTTGAAATTGGAGGATTATCTGAAATGGTGTCCAACCAATGAAGTCCCTCTTGGCTATAATACTGCACAACCAATAAATAGCCATGGGTTTACGTATGTCCATCACTTTTATACCCTACGCAACTTGATAGTCCTGTCGCAGTTGTCTTTCCTAATAGATCAAGCGTCGCCTAATACCCGTAGCTTCCTTAAGCTTGTTCTACAATCAATTGTCTCTACGCTGACGTCTAAGTTGGTTAGATATAATCTTGGAAACAGGGGTAACGGAGTGTTACCGGGAACGTTATACGTCTCTTCGCTGGTTGCTGAATCCAATGTAATAGAAGCCTTTAAGGGCAAAGTAAGAGATTTCGCTAAAGCTATGAGTTTCTCGAAGCCCGGTAGACAACTTGTGAGTGTAAATGCTGCCCAGGCATTAACTGTAGATGATAATACAATCGACTACATTTTCACTGATCCTCCCTTTGGAGGAAACATCATGTACTCAGAGCTCAATTTTTTCTGGGAATCGTGGCTCAGAGTGACGACAAACAATCAAATGGAAGCAATTGTGAACAAGAACCAGGGAAAAGGTCTGGTAGAGTATCAGAGACTGATGGAGGATTGTTTCAGGGAATACTACAGGATACTAAAACCGGGTCGTTGGATGACCGTCGTTTTTAGCAACTCTCAGGCTAGTATTTGGAATGTAATTCAAGAGGCTATTCAAAGGACAGGTTTTATCATGGCCAATGTCTCGGCACTTGACAAGAAGCAAGGGAGTTTTAAAGCCGTTACGACCACCACGGCTGTAAAGCAGGATCTTGTTATCTCGGCTTACAAACCAACAAAGAAGATGATAAATGAGATTCGGACTAAGGAAAACACAATAGAATCCGCATGGACATTTGTTCGGAGTCACCTGAGAAAGTTACCGACGTTTTTGGGTCAAAAAGGTCAAGCTGAACTTATTGTGGAGCGGACACCGCGGGTGCTATTCGATCGAATGGTTGCTTATCATGTCCAAAACGGGTATTCTGTGCCCATATCATCAGCTGAGTTTCAAGAAGGCGTAGCCCAACGCTTTCCCATGAGAGATGGTATGGCTTTCCTAGAGACACAGGTCATCGAAT
>JAAZLB010000192.1 GCA_012799535.1 Bacillota bacterium
TCGGAATTGTTGATGATGTAAGCCATAGCTCCTTACCAGAGGGGGAACCAATTGAGACCACCCCCGCAGGAACCATTAGCTGCAAATTCTGGGGGCTAGGCTCTGACGGTACAGTGGGTGCTAATCAAGGGGCAGTACGAATTATTGGTGAGCATACGGATCTCTACGCCCAAGCCTACTTCTCCTATGATAGTAAAAAATCCGGTGGCACCACTGTTTCTCACTTACGTTTCGGAAAAAAGCCCATTAAGGCACCGTATTTGGTGGATCGAGCGGATTATATTGCTTGCCATAACAAGGCTTTTGTGCATAACTACGATTTATTGAAGGGGATTAAACCAGGGGGAACATTTGTGCTCAATTGTCCCTGGGAAGGGGAGGAATTGGAAGCTAATTTACCTGCTTCTTTAAAACGTACCCTCGCCCAAAACCAGGTTAAGTTCTATGTGATAGATGCCATTGCTATTGCAGGCAATATTGGTTTAGGCAATCGGATTAACATGATCATGCAGGCCGCCTTTTTCAAGCTGGCCCAGGTGATTCCGGTAGAAGAGGCCCTAGGTTATCTTAAGGAGTCTGTGGAAACCCTTTATGGTCGTAAGGGACAAAACATCGTGGCCATGAATATTGCCGCGATTGACCAAGGAGTATCCGCTCTAAAGCAGGTTGAAGTCCCCAGTCATTGGGCTGATCTTCCCCCTGAACCCCTTGCCCAACTAGGGGATGTACCTTCCTTTGTGGCCGAAATTCAAGTTCCCATGATGCGACACGAAGGTGATGACTTACCGGTAAGTGCCTTCTTGGGAAATGAAGATGGCAGCTTCCCCAATGGCACCACTGCTTTTGAAAAACGGGGAATTGCAGTACTGATTCCTGAGTGGCAATTGGAAAAGTGTATTCAGTGTAACCAATGTTCCTTTGTTTGTCCCCATGCTGTAATTCGCCCCTTCTTGCTGGATCAGGGGGAAGAAGCCAGGGCACCACAAACCTTCAATACTAAGCCAGCTATTGGCAAAGGGTTAGAGGGTCTTGGTTATCGCATCCAAGTCAGTCCTCTAGACTGTACCGGCTGTGGTAATTGTGCCGATGTTTGTCCTGCACCTGGAAAAGCTTTGGTTATGCGACCTGGGGATCAGGAGATTGCAAAACAAAGTGAGAACTGGTTATTCTCCCAAACAATTTCCTCTAAGGCCCATTTGGTGGATTGGCGGACCTTAAAAAACAGCCAATTCCGCACACCCCTTTTCGAGTTCCATGGGGCTTGCCCGGGCTGTGGAGAAACCCCCTATTTGCGCCTACTTACTCAGCTTTTTGGGGAACGGATGCTCATTGCTAACGCCACAGGTTGTTCTTCAATTTATAGTGCTAGTGCCCCTTCATTTCCTTACACCACAAATGATCAAGGACATGGTCCTGCCTGGGCTAACTCCCTTTTTGAGGATAATGCGGAATTTGGTTTTGGCATGCAGGTGGCCACAAAACAGATGCGAAAGCGCTTGGTACACTTGGTTCAGAAGCTGAGAGAAGATGGGTCTTCCCATGCTTTACAACAAGCTTGTACTGATTGGTTGGAGGGCAAGGATGATCCCTTATTTTCCATGCAGGCGGGGATTAGGCTTGTGGAGTTAATTGAACAGGAGCAGGGTCCAGTAGTGGAGGAGATTCTCCGGAATAAGGAACATTTAAGCAAGAAATCTCAGTGGATAATTGGAGGAGATGGTTGGGCCTATGATATTGGTTTTGGTGGCCTAGACCACGTTTTGGCTTTGGGTGAAGATGTGAATATTCTAGTTATGGATACAGAGGTATATTCTAATACGGGTGGTCAATCCTCCAAAGCCACACCTACTGCCGCTGTGGCTAAATTTGCCGCTTCTGGAAAGCGTATTCGCAAGAAAGATTTAGGCAGAATGGCCATGACCTATGGTTATGTCTATGTAGCTCAAATCGCCTTGGGTGCCAATATGAACCACGCGATTCGGACTATTATGGAGGCAGAGAGTTATCCTGGTCCTTCATTGATCATTGCCTACTCACCTTGTATTAACCATGGAATTAGAAGTGGCATGGGTACCAGTATTCTCCAGGAAAAAAAGGCGGTGGAAGCGGGCTATTGGCATCTGTATCGTTATAATCCCCTCTTGAAAGGGGAAGGGAAAAACCCCTTTAGCCTCGACTCTAAGGAGCCAACTGCCTCTTTTAGAGATTTTCTTAATAGTGAAATTCGCTATTCCTCTTTGGCTAGGACCTTCCCTGAAGTGGCGGAAGAATTATTCAGCCAAGCAGAAGAGGACGCTAAAGAGCGTTTTGCGGAATATAGGCGTTTAGCAAGTGTCACGTTTTAGAAATGTGGGGCGCCTGATTAGAACTGCGCCCCAGTCCTGTTATTTCTGATTCTGGTTTACCCACTCCCTAGCTAATTCCACATCTAGGGTACTAGGAATTGGAACTTTGGAGATGGGTTTTTCTTGTTCAATATTGGCCCAGGCTGCTGTGGAGTGTTCTTCAATGGGTAGATCTCGAATTTTCCAATAACGTTTTTTATCCGTGGACACCAATACCTCCTCCCTTCCCCTTTAGTTTGGGAAAAAGATGTGGTTCCTATGAGGATAGGGTCAACCAAATAGAGGGATCAAACAGAATTTTTTGCAGATCCCATTTGACAAAGGTGAAAACGAGGTGTACACTTAACGCGGATCAAAACTGAATATTCCGGTAGGTAAGGCTACCATAGGGATACGGGTTGCTGCCGCGGAGTGATGGAGACATCATGAGCTGGTTAGCAGGCCATGTCGAAAACAAGGCATGGTCTAATGCAATTTCATGCCCTATGGAGCTAAAGCTCGAACGGTGGGAATACAGTTTTCGCTAAGTTGAAGCTGTTATTTCATCAATGTGGATTAATCCATGTCATTGTTCGTGCTTTGGCATGGTTTTTTTGTTGCCCGGAGTGCGGAAAAGTGAGGTGAGGAGAATGGGTAATAGCGACAGTAATGGTAGTTGTTGTAGTTATCATGGAAAAAACACAGTGAATAAACGAAGTACATCTGCGCAGGACTCGATTCCTCCGCCGAGGTGTTTTCGTACTTAACGTAGGGAGGGTTATGAAAATGACCAAGGACAAAAAAATCATTAATCGAGCTAGAACTACCAAGGTAACTCATCGTTTAGTTAGACGGGATCAAGTGACTAAGCGTCTCCATGATCTTGCTGGCCTCGAAGGGGAGGCAGCCCTACAAGCCTTAAACAGTTCTAGGCAAGGACTTAATGAAGAGGCAGTACTTGCCAATAGGGAAGAGTACGGCGATAATATAGTGACAAGTGGTAAAGGGGATTCCACTGCCAAAAGGCTGATTCGTGCTTTTATCAATCCCTTCACCATTATCCTAATCACTTTAGCAGTGGTTTCGTTCTTTACTGACGTTTATTGGGCACCTGTAGGTGAAAAGGATCCTATGACGGTAATCATCATAATGGTTTTGGTGATTATTAGTGGCGTATTACAATTTGTCCAAGAAACCAGATCAGGTGAGGCCGCTTCTCGCCTTCAAGACATGATCAAAGTTACCACCGCGGTGGAACGGGTAGAACAGGGCAAAAAAGAAATAGATTTGGATCAGGTGGTTGTAGGTGACTTAATCCACTTGGCAGCAGGTGATATGGTACCCGCGGATTTGCGCATTCTAAAAGCTAAGGATCTCTTTGTGAGCCAATCTGCCTTGACTGGTGAGAGTGAACCTGTAGAAAAGTTTCCTACTACTGTACCAAACTCTCAAGAATACGCCCTCACCGACATTGCCAACCTGGCTTTTATGGGTACTAATGTGGTAAGTGGAACTGCAGTAGGCGTAGTTGTGGCCACGGGTAATGATACCGTTTTTGGCGATATGGCTCAGGACATTGTGGAAATTGATGTAAAAACCAGCTTTGAAAAGGGAGTTAACTCTGTTTCTTGGGTCTTAATTAAATTCATGTTGGCCATGGTTCCTGTTGTCTTGTTTATCAATGGTTTCACCAAGGGTAATTGGATGGAAGCTACCCTTTTTGCCATTTCAGTGGCGGTAGGTTTAACTCCTGAAATGTTGCCCATGATTGTTACTGCAAGCTTAGCTAAGGGTGCAGTGGCCATGTCTAAAAAGAAGACAATAATAAAGAATCTTAACTCCATTCAAAATCTCGGGTCTATGGATGTACTTTGCACAGATAAGACCGGGACTTTAACTCAAGATCGGGTGGCTTTAGAATATTACCTAGATGTCCATGGAGAACCAAGTGTACGTGTCCTCCGCCACGGATTTTTGAATAGCTATTTCCAAACAGGGCTAAAAAACCTCATTGATGTGGCTATTATTGAACGGGCGGAACAACGGAGCTCCACCGAGCCTACCTTACAAGGTTTGCCCGAATTTTATCGTAAAGTAGATGAAATTCCCTTTGACTTTGAGCGCCGCCGAATGAGTGTTGTAGTTGAAGACAAAAATGGCAAAACTCAAATGGTAACAAAAGGAGCTGTCGAAGAACTGCTTTCCATTTGTTCTCACGTGGAATATGGTGGAAAGGTGGGACCTCTTACTGATGAAGTTAAAGAAGATATTGCAGAAACAGTTGGTCGCCTCAACGATCAGGGAATGCGGGTAATAGCAGTTGCCCAAAAAACCAATCCTTCTCCAGTTGGTGCTTTTTCGGTTCAAGATGAAAATGATATGGTGCTTATTGGTTATTTAGCTTTCTTAGATCCACCTAAGGAGACTACTGCTGACGCCATTAAGGGTCTAAAGGATTATGGTGTAGCTGTTAAGGTACTAACCGGTGATAATGAGCGGGTGACTAGGGCTATTTGTGAACAAGTGGGTTTGCCCGTGGAAAACCTCTTGCTTGGTACTGATGTGGAGCAGATGACCGATGGGCAGTTATCCAAAGCTGTGGAAGAAACCACTGTCTTTGCTAAGCTGTCGCCACAACAAAAGGCCAGGGTAGTGACTGCATTGCGAAATAACGGGCACTCTGTTGGATTTTTAGGTGATGGTATTAACGATGCTGCAGCTATGCGTGCCTCTGATGTGGGTATTTCAGTTAACAACGCGGTGGACATTGCGAAAGAGTCTGCTGATGTAATTCTTTTAGAGAAAGATTTACGGGTTCTAGAAGATGGTATTATTGAAGGGCGCAAAACCTACGGAAACATGATCAAATATATTAAGATGACAGCTAGTTCTAACTTTGGCAACGTGTTCTCCGTCTTAATTGCTAGTGCCTTTTTACCATTCTTACCTATGGCAGCAATTCATCTTGTCTTACTGAATTTGATATATGATATTTCCTGTATCGCGATTCCCTGGGATAACGTGGATGAGGAATTCTTACAAGTGCCCAGAAAATGGGATGCTTCATCTATTGCCAGTTTCATGCTCTGGATTGGGCCGACTAGTTCGGTTTTTGATATTACCACCTTTGCTTTAATGTACTACATTATAGCTCCAGCCATGGTTGGTGGGCAAATGTACCACGAACTAACAGATCCGGCACTTCAAGCTTACTTTATTTCAGTTTTCCAAGCTGGTTGGTTTGTGGAGTCTATGTGGTCTCAAACCTTGGTGATTCACATGATCCGTACACCAAAGATTCCTTTCATCCAAAGCAGAGCTTCTGCTCCAGTATTTCTCTTGACCTTTACCGGGATCATCGTCTTAACGATTATTCCCTTTACCTCTTTTGGTGCCAAGATTGGTCTAGCTGCACTTCCCCCAGTCTATTTTGCCTGGTTGGCTTTAACCGTTGTCCTTTATATGGCCTTGGCCCAGTGGTTTAAGAATCTCTATGTGAAGAAATACGGTGAGCTACTCTAGAAAAGAGGAATACTAGGGGAGGCGTCAAATAATAAAGGGGATCTAGAGAGGATGTGAGATCTTGTCCATTGCATTTAGCGGCAAAGAAATTCTGCAGTTCATTAACGAATTGGTGTCCATTCCCAGCCCGTCTGGTTACACGGATCGAATTATTGACCATTTGGCCAATTATTTGGATGAAATTGGTGTAGCTAATTACCGAAACCGAAAAGGTGGACTGATTGCTACAGTTCCTGGGAAGAATCATGAGAAACACCGTCTGGTAACCGCTCACATCGATACTTTAGGTGCCATGGTAAAAGAGATCAAAAGTGACGGACGCCTCCGCCTCACTAAAATTGGTGGTACCCAATGGGTCCATGTGGAAGGTGAGTATTGCCAGATTTTCACTGCGGATCAAAGGGTTTACACAGGAACGATTTTGATGCATCAAACCTCTGTCCATGTTTATAAGGATGGTGCCCAGGAAGAGCGTAACCAAGCTAACATGGAAGTGCGTTTGGATGAACGGGTGTTTACTGCAGATGATGTGGCAGAGTTAGGCATTGGGGTGGGGGACTTTGTGGCCTTTGATCCCCGGGTGGAAGTTTTGCCCAGTGGTTTTATCAAATCTAGACACTTGGATGACAAGGCCAGTGCTGGTGTGCTTTTGTACCTGCTCCAAGAGATCCAAGAACATCAGTTGGTTTTACCTTACACCACCCACTTTTTGTTTTCTAATTACGAGGAGATTGGTTTTGGAGGCAACTCCAATATTCCACAAGAAGTGGTGGAGTATCTAGCTGTAGATATGGGGGCCATTGGGGATGGGCAAACTAGTGACGAATTCACTGTTTCTATTTGTGCTATGGATTCTTCTGGACCTTACAACCATCGCTTACGCCAACATTTAGTTACCTTGGCCGAGAAAAACGGGGTTGGCTACAAAGTAGATATTTATCCCTACTACGGCTCTGATGCTAGCTCCGCTTTACGAGCCGGTCACGATGTGGTTCATGGCTTGGTGGGACCAGGGATTGATGCTTCTCATGCCTTTGAGCGAACCCATGTGGATGCGGTGGTTAACACCGCTAAGCTGGTTTATCATTACCTTTTGTCCGAATTGTGTTAATAAGAAAGGCGCCGAGAGTGGCGCCTTTTTAGATCGGTTTTCTAAAACGAGCTGGCTTGTGGTTGCCCTTCTAAAACGTGGTCTTGCAGATAGAGTTCTAATACTTGACGAACTGGTAGCCCCAGGTAGGTGATTTCTCCCTTGGCTAAAATAGAGTAGCTTGAATTCTCACTGGTTAAAAAGTCGCTCGTTGCCACGGTGTAACTGCGATCAAGGTCAATGACTCGGGGACCAGTGAAAAAGTCACTAGAACGGGTGGATTTAAGTTTAACCAATTCAGCGAAATCAGAGCCAGACATGGTGACCACCACAGCCTGGTTGCCGAAGGGCTCCACTGCGAAAACATCTTCTCGAGTAATGGCACCTGCTTGTAAGCCGGATCGTATTCCCCCACTATTATAAAGGGCAGCATCTGCATCGGTGATAGTTATGAGGGCCTCCACCATAAAATACCCCATGCCTCTTTTTACATAATCTCGGGGGGCATAGCCTAGAATTTGTCCCATTTCGTCGGCCATCAAAGCGGCATAATACTGATCAATTTCTGTGATGGAGGGGTGGGCTGGTGTGTCCTGCTCGATCCGTAGTAATTCTCCTTCTGCAGGGAAACCTTCCACTAAACCAATGGTTACCTTACCCAAATACTGGGCAGAGGATCCGGTTTGGACAATAATTGTCTCGCGAATTCGCACTGGAGAAGAGAGTACTGTGTGGGAGTGACCACCAATAATTGCGGTAATGCCTGGCACCTTTTGGGCCAGCAGTAGATCTTCGCCATAGCCAAGATGAGAAAGGACGATACAGAGATCGTAATTACCTTTTTGTTCTTGCATGATGTTTCTTAAGATAGGAACGGGGTCCGTAAAGTTTAAGCCCTCAATATTATTAGCAAATGCCATTTTCGGCGTTGCTACACTAGTTAGACCAACTAGGAGTACTCGTACCCCGCCTACATCTTTAATCATAAAAGGAGGAGCAAAGGTTTGATTTTCTACCCAAATGTTTGCAGAAAGCCAAGGTAGACCTCGCTCCAGTGATTTCTCTAAAATCTTTTTGCCAAAATCAAAATCATGGTTTCCAATGGCGAGGGCATCATAACCCAGGGCTAGAACGGTATCTTGTTCCGCTTTTCCTTGAAAAAGACTAGAAACCGCGGTGCCTGAAAAAAGATCACCTGCATCCACCAATAATACCCGTGGATGGAGGGTCCGTTGCTCTTCTATTAACGTGGCTAGACGAGCTAGTGATTGACCATGGATGTCGTTAGTGTGCAAGATGATTAGCTCTTCTTGGGCAAAAGCACTAAGGGGCAGGAAGAGTGTACAAACAGCTAGAATTAGCCAGGTAAGGATGTTTCGTCTCATGATTTATCCTTTCTTTCTAGTGATGGAATTTACCCTAATTCAGGAGGGATAATATTTTGGCAAACCAACAAAGGCCACAATTACTCTGTTTTAAAACCCCCACAGCTTGTGAAGGCGATTACTTGGCGGTTCCTTGGGGCTCTTTACCCCTTAGTTCACCCTTCGTCCACTCCCATGGGCGAGGTGGCGAATGCTATCATACCCAGGTACAAGTAGCCTGGGATCAAGGTTTTCTCTATGTACGTTTCCATTGTGAGGATGATGAAATTGTTGCAAATATGCGTCAGCGGGATCA
>JAAZLB010000193.1 GCA_012799535.1 Bacillota bacterium
TGTCTATTTCTTTGTTTTACTTGAGTACAGTGGCAATTCGCTCTAATGCCCAGTCGATCTCTGCTTTTGTAATTACTAAAGGTGGAGCAAATCTGATCGTCTGTTGGTGTGTTTCCTTACAGAGAAGTCCTAGTTCCATAAGTCGTTCGCAATAGGGTCTTGCGGTGCCGTATTGCGGTTTAATTTCCACACCGATTAATAGGCCCTTTCCTCTAATTTCTTGCACTAAAGGACTATTGATTCCCTGGAGAGCTCTCATAAAATAGACTCCGTTTTCATGGGCTTTAGATGCTAAATCTTCCTCTAGCAAAACCTCTAAGGCGGTCTTTCCCACTGCACAGGCTAAAGGATTTCCGCCAAAAGTGGAGCCGTGATCCCCAGGAGTGAAGACACTCATCACCTCATCAGAAGCAAGGATCGCTGAGAGGGGATAGACTCCACCACCTAAAGCTTTTCCTAGAATTAAAATATCTGGCTTAGCAGCTTCGTATTCATAGGCGAAAAGCTTTCCAGTGCGTCCTAATCCTGTTTGAATCTCATCTAGTATCATTAAGACATTGTGTTTACGAGTAATCTCTCGCACCTTGTAAAGATAACCTTCAGGAGGTACGATTACTCCCCCTTCACCTTGAATTGGTTCTAAAAGAACTGCTAATGTGTTGGGGGTGATGGCCCTTTCTAAGGCTTCTTCATCTCCGTAGGGAATAATCTTAAAGCCAGGTGTGTGTGGGCCGAAACCGTATTTATACTGTGCTTCAGAAGAAAAGCTGATTATAGTAATGGTCCTGCCGTGGAAGTTGTTTTCACAGACAATGATCTCTCCTTGGTTTTCTGGCACTCCCTTTTTCAAAAGACCCCATTTACGGGCTGCTTTTAATGCTGTCTCTACCGCCTCAGTCCCTGTATTCATCGGTAGAGCCTTTTCATAATCGCTGATTTTGCAGAGTTTTTTAAGAAAAGTACTCATCTTGTCGTTATGAAAGGCCCTGGAAGTAAGGGTGACTTTGCTTGCTTGTTCCACTAAGCTGTTAATAATCTTCGGATGCCTGTGTCCATGACTTAAGGCAGAGTAGGCAGAAAGAAGGTCTAGATACTTCTTTCCCTCTACATCATACACCCACACTCCTTCGCCCCGTTCGATTACAAGGGGCAGGGGGTGGTAATTGTGGGCACTATATTCCTTGGTTTCGTTGATTATTTCCCTGGTAATTGACAACTGAATCACCTCCCTGTGGTTAATAGACCATCATTTTCATGCAAAATACGGATCCACCAGATTTGATATATTCGGAAGTGTCAATTCTCAGTACCAAATAACCTAGCTCTTCTAGGGCCCAAATGGTTTTTTCACAAGAATGTTGAATTAAAACAACTCGACCATCAGGGGAAAAGGCATTACAGGCGAAGTTAGGTGCGTAGGCTTCTTCTTCAGGTACCTCAATTACGTTTTTAAACAGAGCTCTCAGAATTGCCATGCCTTCAGTACCAACGCCTTCAGGATAAACTAGGCAAGTGTCAGGACTAACTAGACAGAGGGTGGTGTTGAGGTGGTAAAAGTCTCGGTGGGTGAGGTGGATTCCGATGAGGGGAATTTTTGTGATCTTTGCCACTTGGTGCAGTGCTTCTAGGTCTGTGCGGTGGTGTTCTGTACTTCCAAAGCCAGAAATAATTAAGTTTTTTCCAGGAAACCAGAGGGCGTCACCCATGGCTTCAAAGCAGCAATCGTGGAGATGGTGGATTTTGTATCCTTCGTTTTTATACCAAGCTTCAAAGTAAGCCACTTCTTTTTTTCGTTTTTCTTTGCGCATAATACTCATAATAACTTCTTTTTCCCCCGTTTTCAGATTCAGAAAGGGGAAGCTTTGATTAGCAGCAAAGACCGCATCTTCTAAGCCTACTGGTCCACTAATTAGTTCCACTTCGTAACCGAGGGCAAGATACAAACTGCGGATATAGTTCCATTGGCTGTGGGCAAGGCAGGGATCCACTTTATTGAGGACAACTTCATCACCGTCCTGGCTAACCATGAATTCATTAATTGCCTCGGTCACATCAAAGTAATCAGGGGTACACATGAGTATTCGTTTGGTTTGGGGCTTATCAACCAAATCATCCAGTTTAAAATCAAGATCGGACCCTTTTAAATACAACCGTTCCATGCCTAAACCTCCTTGCAAGTAATGAGCTTAGCTGGGATTTCCCAGATTGTGGTTTTTCAAGAAAGTGGTTAGTACTTCTTTCAGATCTGGTTTGCCGATTTCTTGTAAGTCGTAGTGCACCCGTGTACTTGGTTGCTTAATTTTAACTACCCGACTGAGATTGATGGGAGTGCCAATAATCACCGTATCGCAATCTGTTTTGGCAATTGTAGCTTCTAAGTCAGCGATTTGCTGAGTTCCATACCCCATGGCAGGAAGCAAATTCCCCACATGGGGATAAAGCTTGAAGGTTTCAGCAAGTTTACCCACTGCGTAGGGACGGGGGTCAATGATCTCTTGAGCTCCGTATTTTAGCGCGGCCAAGGTCCCTGCCCCAATTTTCATTTCTCCGTGGGTGAGTGTTGGTCCATCTTCCACTACTAGAACTCTCTTACCTCGAATAA